>CBDUWU010000170.1:0-7749 GCA_965371015.1 uncultured bacterium
CGCCGTCCGGCGTCATTTCTATCGTCCACTGGTAGCCCGTTGTCGACACGACATTTATCTCCACTCCCCAGAGGGTGGTCCCGGAAGCGTCCACGCGCTGGGCATAGATATCGTAATCGACGCCCGTTCGATAGTCGCCCCACGCGATGATGGCTCCTCCGGCGCCGTCCGCGACAATGCGTTGACCGTCCTGGTGATTTGTCTGCGTCGAGATCGCGATGCCGTCGGCCGCCCACAGTCCAACGCCGTTGGCGTCGATCCTCTGGGCGTAAATGTCGTTGTCGACCCCGTTCCGCCGGTCCTGCCACACGATGATCGCGCCGCCCGATCCATCCGTTACCAATTGAGGCTCATACTGAGAATCCGTCGCCGAGCACACCACCACTCCGTCGGCCGTCCATACCGCTGCGCCGCTGGCGTCGATCCTCTGGGCGTAAATGTCGGTTATTACGTTGCGTCGATCGGTCCAGACCACGAAGCACCCGCCGCTTCCGTCGGGGATGGGTGGCGAGAACCACTGGTCGCCGACCGCCGTGCATACGGCAACCCCATCCACCGTCCACAGTACGTTCCCGGCCCGGTCGACGCGCTGAGCGTAGATATCGCGGTCCGCTCCCCTCGTATCCTCCCAGACGAGTATGGCTCCTCCCAGGCCGTCCGGAATGATCTCCTGCGGTTGCTGGCTGCCGCTGGCAGTGCAAATCGGGGTCCCGTTCTCGACCCACTGGGCGTGTGCGGGCACGGAAGCGGACACCACGATTGAGAGAATGACCAGAAAGCGGAAACGAAGAATACGGCGCATGTCAATCCTCCTCGGAGAAAGGGAACAACGGTTGGCGATGTCGATGATACCGGATATGTGATGATAGGACAGACCCGGATCCCGTAAATCACATGTGAAATAAATAATTAACGCTGGTGTGGCCGGATACCCGCGCACATTGTTCTATGTTCCCGTCAGCCCCTCCGGGTATCATCCAATCGGGCGAGTACCCGACGGAGGGGGAGATTTGATCGGTTGTATCGTTTCCCAGCACAGAATTAACGACAAGATCGGGTACGTGGAGCAACTCGCCGTCATTTATGCAATAGTAGGGGAGGATGAGGCGGCACTCGGCAGAATCGATGAGCTTCTCGTGAAATAGCGCTCGACCCAACAGAAAAGGATGCAAAGCAATGAAACTGAAAAAAAGCGAAACCGACGGCGTGCTGATCATTCGCGTCGAGGGGAAGATGATCGGCGGAGAGGACTCCGACAAGTTCCACGACTTCGTCAAGGGCGTGATCAAGGAGGATCACAAGAAATATCTGGTCAACCTGAAGAAGGTCCCCTGGGCCGACAGCCGAGGCGTTGGTATGCTCATCGGCGCACACGCCAGCATCAAAAGCGCCGGCGGGAGCATGGTCTTGACCAACATCGGAGACCGGATCGACAGCATACTCACCATAACGCGTCTGTTGCTGATCTTCAAAACGTTCGACACTGAAAAAGAGGGAATTCAGTTCCTGAACAGCGGGGAAGCGGCCTGACCAACACGGGCGCCGTAGACCGCCCGATTTACCCAAATACAGTGCTTGCAAAAATCAGCGTTTCGGCGTATTGATATCCGATCTGGCAGTTTCGCCGTAGATCGAACAACCTTTACATATATCGGGAGGACAGATGCACAAAGCGGAGATTGCCGCATTTCTCAACCAAAAGGGGGGCGTGGGGAAAACCACCTCCGTCGTCAATATCGGCGCGGGGCTGGCATTGTTGGGGAAAAAAGTCGTGATCGTGGACCTCGACCCGCAGGCGCACCTGACGGGCTATTTCGGCGCCAGGACCAATGGAGCCGGCAAGACGATTTTTGATGTACTGCGCGGGGAGGCCGACCTTCTCGAAACCCTCGTTGAAAAAGAACTCCGCGCGCGTGTCAGCTTCAACGGCAGTGACGCCCGTTTGAACGTGGGGATCGTTCCGGCCGATTTCAGTCTGACCGGGGCCGAAATCGAATTTTCGACGGTACCCGAACGCGAATTCCTGCTGAAAAAAGCGCTCGATATCCACCGCGACGAGTTTGACTATGTGCTCATCGATTGCCCGCCCAGCCTCGGCCTGCTCTCGACCAACGCACTGGCCGCGTCGAACAAGGTGTATATCCCGGTACAGACGGAGTATCTCGCGCTGGAGAGCCTCGAGAACCTGCAGACGCTGATCGACAACACGATCGATCACCTGAATCCGGGCCTCGAGATCGGCGGCCTCATCGCCACCCGCTTCGACGGCCGCAGGAACCTGAACCGTTCCGTGGTCGAGACGCTCAAGGAGCGTTATGGATCGCTTTTCCTCCAGTCGATGATCCGTGAGAACATCGTTCTCGCCGAAGCTCCGGGCCTGGGGAAAGACATCTTTTCCTACCGCCCCCGCAGCTACGGCGCCGAGGACTATCTCAACCTGTGCATGGAAATCCTCGACTCACAGGTTGGGTATGGAGACACCCCGGACACCGACGCCGCGAGTTTCACCGACACGCCGTCCACCGGCGGCGCGTACGGTGTGTAACCACGCCGGCCAGTCGAAGACCAAGAAAAGCCCTCCCCGCTGACGCGGGGAGGGCTTCTTACTGGCGTACCGCGCGAGAACTAGAGGCTTCCCAGCATACCGTCGACTTCGTCGCACGTCTTGCGGACTGCGCCGGCGGAATGGTTGAATGCCTCTTTTTCCTCGTCGGTGAGGTCGAGTTCGATGATCTTCTCGATCCCGTTCTTGCCCAGGATCGCGGGAACTCCTACGAACACTCCGTCGACGCCGTACTCGCCCTCGAGCTTGGCACAGACGGGCACGATCTTGCGCTTGTCGTAGATTATCGCTTCGGCCATTTCCAGCGCCGCCCAGGCGGGCGACACGAAAGCCGAACCGAACCCGAGCAGGCCGACGACCTCGCCGCCCGCCTTGCGGGTGCGGGCCTCGATGGCCTTGAGGGTCTCGTCGTCGAGAAACTTGCTCACCGGGATCCCGGCGATGAGGCACGAGCTGCGTACGGGCACCATCGTGTCTCCGTGACCGCCCAGCACCATGGCGTTGACGTTTTCTACCGAAACGTTCGCCGCTTCGGCGATAAAGGCGCAGTAGCGGCCCGAATCGAGCTGGCCGGCCATTCCCATCAGCTTGTTCTTCGACGGGGTGAGCGCCTTGTCCAGCGTATACACGATGGCGTCGAGCGGGTTCGCGATCGAAATCACGATCGCGCCGGGGCAGTATTCGCCGATGCCCACCGCGACCTGCTTGGTGACCTTGAGGTTGATCGTGAGCAGTTCTTCCCGGGAGGGGAAGGAGCCGTCCGGACGGGCCTTGCGCGGCACGCCGGCCGTGTTGATGATCAGATCGGCACCCTGGATGGCGGTGTAGTCCTTCGACCCCACCAGACGAATGTCGTGGCCGATCGTGGGCAGGCCCTCGGAAATATCGAGACACTTGCCGATCGACACCGACTGTTTCTTGACGACCTCCTGGCGCTCCGGCGGATCATCCGGGTTGACGAACGGGGCCGGATCGGTCAGGCCCACCTCGCGCGCCAGGCGGCGATTGGCGATCTCCTGTACGAGTACGCCACCGATAAATCCCCCGCCGATAACGCCAATTTTGTTGAGCATTATATATCTCCTTTCAAATGACGAAAGTCCCCTCTCGGCTCGGTAACGCTTTGTATATTATTGAATTACAGCGGGTCGAGATTGAGGCAGATTCGATTGGTCCTCCCGGCGATCATACTCCTAAACACTGTCGCGCTTCAACATAAACGTCTATTGGGTAAACCCCTGATTCGTGATAGGTTCTACGCTGTTTGCGAGCGTTCCCGACAGCCGGGCCGATACGCACCCTGATTGACAATGACAAAGAATCCACGCCACAAAGAACGCCCGGTCCGCCGCGGTCCCTACCCAGAACTGACCATTCCGGCACTCCTCGTCGGGTACGGGCTCGGCGTGTTGATCACCGTCAGCATCAGCTATGCCGCGCTGATCCTGGGCTTTACCATCGAGGGATCCGAGATCGCCGCGATCCTCGGCTTCGGCATCCTGCGCGGACTCATGGGCCGTACGAGTATCGTCGAGAACAACATCAACCAGACGATCGCCAGCTCGGTCAACGGCGCCACCGCCGGCATGATGTTCTCCATTCCGGCGCTTTTTATCCTGGGACACGGAGACAAATTCGATCCGCTACTCCTCACTTTCGGCTGCATCGTGGGCGGGATACTTGGAATCGCCTTCATCATCCCGCTCCGCAAACAGATGATCGACTTCAACCGCCTCGCGTTCCCGGGCGGGATCGCCGTGGCCGAAGTCCTGAAGTCACCCGGCGCGGGGATGCGCAAGGCCATGTACCTGGTCGCCGGCGCCGCGATCAGCGCCGGCCTGCACGCCGTTGTCAACCTGACCCACTTCGCTAACTGGGGTCTGGGCGCTTCGGTTGGGGCCCCGGACTACCTCAACATCACGCTCTACATATCGCTCCTGACGGTCGGCGCGGCCTACCTCGCGGGTAAGGGCGGCATCTACTTCGTTGTGGGCGGATACACCTGCTACTGGGTGCTCGCTCCGATCCTGGCCGCCCAGGGCTACATCCCGTCTCCGGGTGAACTCGAAGCGGGGCAGAGCGTACCGGGTTTCCTCCGCGGCGAATATTTTCGTCCCATCGGCATCGGCATGATCTTCGGCGGCGCCCTGGCCGGCATCGTATGGGCGGTGCCGCTGATAATCAGCGCCGTAGGCAGCATGCAGGAAGCGTCACGCACCAAATCGGCTCTGTCGCGCGACGAGATGCCGATCAAGCTCCTGTACGCGGGTGTCGCGGGCGCTTTCGTGCTGCTCGTTTTCATCGCCATACGCAGCGTCGATGAGATGGGCATCCTGCGCGGGCTGTTGATGGCCGTTTTCGGCACCTTCTGGATCTGGATGGCCGGCGTCATCGTTTCCGAATGTATCGGCCGGACCAACTGGTCGCCTACGAGCGGAATGACCCTGATCGCCGTCACGATCCTGATCTTCATTGCTTCCTCGGCCGGTGGACTGGACAAGATCCCTACGATCGTCGCGGCGGTGATGGTGGGCGCGGCAATGGGAGCCGCCCTTTCGCAGGCCAAGGACCTGATGATGGACCTCAAGACGGGCTACCTCGTCGGCGCCTCGCCGCGAAAGCAGCAGATCGGCCAGTTGACGGCTGTGTGGCTGGGACCGATCGTCGTCCTGCTGGTGATTTTCATTCTCCACCGGGCGTACGGCCTCGGGAGCGAGCGCCTGCCGGCGCCGCAAGGGCAGGCGCTGGCCAGCATGATCGAGGGCATACTCGGCGGCGACATCCCGCTGCGCAAGTACATCGGAGGCGCGGGGCTGGGAATGCTGCTCAGCTCCTCAGGGATCGGAGGACTGGGAGTACTCGTGGGACTCGGCTTCTACCTGCCCTTCAACATCGTTCTCACCTATACGGTAGGGACCCTGCTCCGCTTCACCACCGACTGGAGGCCGGGCCGGCAATTCACCAACGACGTGGGGATTCCCATGGCGACGGGACTGATGGTAGGCGAGGCCCTTATCGGCGTCGCCTTTGCCCTCAAGCAGGTCCTCGCGGGGATCGGGGGATGACATGAAGTTATTCGGATTTATACTCGTCGCCGCCGGATTCCTCGCCGGAGCGTACTTCCTGACCGGGGCGGGCGGTAGCGTGCTCGGGGCCGGTTTCGCGGTGGCGTTTGCCATCGCCGCCACGGGAGTCGTCATTCTTCGTGTGGTGACGCGACAGCGGGTAAGTGCGAAGGAAAAGGTCACCGCCGAAGTCCGGACCACCGAAGAGACCCTCGCTTTGCTCGTCGACGGGGTGGGGGAACTGATCGATCGGAAGGACTCTATCGACGTCTACGACCTGCCGGCGGAAATCGACCGCCGCTTCGTCGGGCCTCTGACGCGCTTCGTCGAAGCCCGCGAAAGCATCGCGCTGGCCTACGGTCTGCCCGCCTATGCTTCGGTGATGAGCCACTTCGCGGCCGGGGAGCGGTACCTGAATCGAGTGTGGTCGTGTTCAGTGGATGGCTACATCGACGAGGCCCACACGTATCTCGGCCGCGCGCGCGACCAGTTCATCGAAGGCCGCGACCGTCTGCAACAACTCTCCTGATCGCGCCCCGTTAGTTCTTCCAGTGGTCGTAGTCCCGAACACAGGCCTGGAAAGCGTCAAAGTTCCGTTCGAGCAGGTAGCACTGGAGCTCGTACTCACTCCCCGTGACGACGACGTGGACCTCGTCGGCTTCGGACAGTCTCACCAGCAACTCGTCGTCAATGGCGTAGTAGAACGTCTCGGACCAGCTCTCGCTCATTGGGTCGGATTCTCTCTCGACTTCGCCACGCCCTTCGAGGGTAGCAGTGGATTGATAGTCGAAAATGAGTTTCAGGGACCGGCGATCGACGATATTGAGTTCGCGCGGCCCCGTGTAGCTGAACCTGAGGTAGTAGTGCCGGGACCCGTCCATCTTCGTGCGCCGGACAGCGTCGAGAGCACAGTACTGCTCGACGCCGGTCAGATACATCTCCGTCCCCGAAATCGCGTAATCCGAGTACTCGCGCTCGCCCTCGATGCCGATCTCGTTCTTGTCCATGATGACGGTTTCGGTGCCGAGGTCGTCGACGTTCCGTTCGACGTGGTAGCCACCCGCGCACGCGAGCAGGCCCGCGGCGAGAACCGGCGCGAGCCACCATATCGCAGGAATTCTGGGCTCAGGTACAATCATCGTGGGGATCTCCTCCGTGACGGCAGGGTGACGACATGATACAACACCCCGGATTGATAGTCTGTTATAATCGCCGCGGTCCCATCCTGCCGTCCCCGCGCCCTGGTAGCGCGGCACGGGCTGCCCGCAACACAATCCGACCACACGATTGGAGACGATCGACATGAATTCCCGGTCTGATACGGCCAATCTGGCCGTTTTCTGCGATTTCGAAAACATCGCTATCGGGGCGCGCGAATCCAACTACGCGGACTTCGACATCACCAAGGTCGTCGAACGCCTCCTGCTCAAGGGCAATATCGTCGTTAAAAAGGCGTATTGCGACTGGGGCTATTACAAGGAGTACAAACCCGCGATGCACGAAGCGGCGTTCGAGCTGATCGAGATCCCGCACCGGCGCCAGACGGGGAAGAACTCGGCCGACATCCGCATGGTCGTCGACGCGCTCGACCTGTGCTACACCAAGCCGCACGTCGACACCTTTGTCGTCCTGTCGGGCGATTCGGATTTTTCCCCCCTGGTGAGCAAACTCCGCGAAAACAACAAGATCGTGATCGGCGTGGGGCTCAAGAACTCGACCTCCGACCTGCTCACGTCCAACTGCGACGAATTTATCTTCTACGACGACCTCGTACGCCGTCACGAGAAAAGCACGCGGGCGCGCAAGAAGAAACCCATCCGGAAGAAGACCACCGCCCGGGGCACCGCTAAAAAGGACGACGACCGCCTCCAGGAGGCTCTCGACCTGATCGTCGAAACCTTTGACATGCTCGTCGACGAACGCGGCGACGAGGAAAACATCTGGGGGTCGATGGTCAAGCAGGCCATCAAGCGCCGCAAGCCCGGATTCGACGAATCCTACTACGGGTTCCGCGCTTTCAGCCAGTTGCTGGAAGAAGCCCAGAAGCAGGGCCTCGTCGAATTAAAGGCGGACAAGCGTTCGGGAGGCTACATCGTAAAGGCGATCTACTTCGACGACTAG
>CBDUWU010000171.1:0-7733 GCA_965371015.1 uncultured bacterium
GTCGAGTTCGATCGTCGAACTGACCGGCTGTGTGAGGTTCCCCTCTGAGTCGATGAACTGGGCCCAGACGGTCTTGATCCCGTCGACGGGAGAAAGCGTATACGGGTACTGCGGCTGAAAATCGCGCCACTGCTCGCCGGTTAGATCCTCGGTTTCGGCGTAGCGCACGTTTTGCGTCCCCACGGGCGCGGTGAAAAAAAGCAGTACTTCGAGCGTACTCGTTTTGAGGGCGCCATCGTCGATCAGCACTTCGTATACGGCGGGACGGGCCGGCCACGACACCGAAGGGTTGCCGCTGATTCCATTGACGTCGACTCCCGCGACGCGGTACCAGTAGGTAAACTGCGAGCGCAGGTTGTCGTCCGTGTATGGGGGAGCCGGCACGGTGGCGACCAGGAACCACGATGCCTGGCTGTCCTCGCTGCGATAGATCTGGAACTCTTTGTAGGCATAGGTGGAGTCGAACTCCCAGAACAGCTGCACTCCGTCGGAGCTGAGGAAGCCCGAAAGGGTAGTCGGCGCGGGGATGTTCGGCAACGACTCCGCCGGGACCTGCGAGACTTCCTCACACGACAACGTCACGGCGCTTACCGAGATAATTGCCGCCCTGCATCCCCACTTCTTGACGAACTCGATCATGATTCGAACCTTCCGTTCCCTCGCTCAACTTGTCAGAAATTGAATTTTACTTCCTGCCAAACCGTCGAATTGCGGTACGTCGTCGACGTCTCAAACCGATCCGTATAGGTCGACTCGCCGCCTCCCGACCCCCAGGCCTCGAATATGCTGGCCAGCCACACGCACCCCGTCGCCACGGCGAAGGCGACCACGCTGTCTTTTCGCTCTTCGACGCTCACCGTCTGAATCAGTACCTCGGGTAACAGCGCTTCCCTCTCCGGAACCGACGTCGCGTTGTTGTACTCCAATACGGCAACATTCTTGTCGGACACCGCCAGGTCATAGCTGAGCTTCGCGTCGATGGTAAACAGCGCCAGCACAAAAACGCCCGTCCGGAAGAGGAACCCCCTCCCGCCGTGACCGGCATACCGCTGACCCAGCCCCGGAAAGAACAGCGACCTCAACACGGCGCGCTTCGCCGACTTCTTCGGCGTCGTGACCTTGAAGCCCGACCCTTCCAGGCGCGTTGACCTGGGAGCCGCCGCGAGCAGATACGTTTCCACGACGTTGTGCAGGTACACCCAGCCACCGACCGCGGCGGTGGCGATCAAGCTGCGACGATAAGCGTTGGTATCCATGGCGAGCTTCTCGACCTGCAAGGCGCGCTCCTCGATCTCCTGCTGGGTTTCCGATACTTTCAGCAGGACGACCATGTTGTTGTACTGCGACCGGGTGTGCGTGTAATCCTGGTACGCCTGGGAGATCTTGAACCCGTCTGTGATCAGGAGGGTCCACGTCTCCGCCGTTCGCGAACCGTACCCCATCGCCTTCTGGCCCCAACCGGGAAGGACAGCCGATCGCGCGACCATCCCGCCCCAGATCCCCGAGATATCCGCCGGCTGCCCGTAGTCGGAAAACGAAAACTTGAGAGTGCGCTGCTCGAAGCCGTAGCGAAATACGGTGAGCTTGTAGGTGAGCCCCGGCTGCAGGTCGCAGTAGTTGGCCGGCGTCGACTGAGACACTATCGAGCCGTTGACGACAGTCACGGTCGCCAGAGGGGGGTCCGCTTCGATGCGGACACAAAGCTGACCGGCGGCCGGCGCTGCCGCGACGGCGACAATCGCCCATACCAGAAAGACGTAGATTATTGAACGATTCACGAAAAACCTGCCCGTCAATGCTGCTGCGGCGTCACTCACCGCTGTTCTTGTTCGAGGAGATCCAGTTGCTGCTGCGCAATTTTGGCATAACGCGTGCCCGGGAACAACTCAATACTTCTGTTCAAGACCCGAACGGCATTTTCCTTGTCGTCCAGCACCGCCGAGTAAATCACAGCACTTTTCAATACGCCCCCCACCGAACTGACCTCATCCCACTCGTCCGACCTGTCCTCGAGCAGCCTCGCTACTTCCTTCGCCTGCCCCATTACAAGGTAGTTCTCTATGAGGAAATCCTCGACGAGGAGACGGTCACCCCGGTATTTACTCGTGCGGTCTATCAGCGACAGGTAGAACTCCGTGGCCCTTCTCAGGTTTCGTTCCGCCAGCTCGGTCTCACCCCTGTCAATGTAGTGCCGCGTGATCACAAGCGGAGCTTCGACGGCCGCCGCCGTATGCGGATACAAACGCGAAACACGCCTCAGCAGCGTAAGCGCCTCGTCCCATCGTCCCTCCCGCTCGAGATACATCGCTCGCGTCAGCATCGCCCGCGCGGCGACCTCGGGGGAAACACCGTCCTTTCCACCCTCGAGTTCCCTTAACATCTCGAGTCCCCTGCGCCGGTCGCCGTCCTCGAGCACCTGCGAAGCGATGTTGAACGCGGCGCCGTGGGCGGCGGGGGTGCCTGGACGGGTCCGGACGAGTTCTTCGAATACAGCCCGGCCCGCACGCCGGTCGCCGAGCGCGTTGGTCAGGATTTCACCCTTGAGCAACAGAATCTCTCCGCGGCGCTCCTCGAATACCGGGTTGACGACAAGACGATCGATATCGGCCACCGCTTCGCGCCACTGTTCGCGCTGGAGCCGCAACAGCACGCGCGAGTAGATCGCCTTGGCAGCAATGGGCCGGTCGGGCCATGTGACCGCAATACGGGTGTAAAACCCCTCGGCTTCTTCGCAGAATGCTACGTAGCGCGCCTTGTCTTCCTCGTCGCCGTATAACCGCGCGAGAACGAGCGGAATGCTGATGTACACGTCGGCAATCTCCTGCTCGCCCGACCAGAAACGGTTATTGCCGCGGATCTCGGAATAAATTGCCTCGCAGTTCCTCTCCAGCACGTCGGAATCGCCGGAGAGATACATCGTGCGGGCGAGGTTGAGACGGATATCGAGGAGTTTGTCGAAATCGAGATTCGGCGCGCCCAGTGTCTGGGCGTAGGCCTTCCCCGCTTCGTTGTATTGTTCGCCGAGAAAGTAGAGGTTGGCCAGCGCGATGCTCGACACCAGCTGGATCCGCCGGATGTCATCGACAACGCCGGGGTCCCAGCCGACCGGAACACCGGCCGCCAGCGGGTCAAAGTCTGCGACGGCGTTGAAGTGCTCGATCGCCAGGGCCAGGTCGTGTTGCGAAGCCCTGATGAACGCGATATTGATTTTGCGTTCCTGAACCTGGGCCTTCCACAGCATCCGCTCGAGAGAATACCGCGCGTTCACATCGTCGTGGGAACGGCATCCAGGCAGCGCCACCGCGGCGATGGCGGCACCAACCAGGGCGAAACTGGTGCGCGTGGTCCCCCTCATCCCAGTTCCTCCGGCCGTCCGCCCGTCGCCACCGAAGTGGTGGCGGCGAAGAGGAAGTAACTGGTCGCGATTTCGACGACGATGCCGGCGGCGAGGAGTACGAATATGAGCTCCGGGTCGAACTTCAGCACGACCCGGTCGGCTCGCTGCACCAGGTAGTCGATCGGCAGGTGGATCAGAAAAACGGTAAAAATTACCAGTGACGTCAGCCGGAGGTGCCGACGGCCGAAGCCGATGCTCGCAGCCAGTGCCTCGATCGGGTTTGGCGTGCGAACGACGAGAAAGTAGACCGAGTAGACGATCAAAGACTGGACCACCACGACGCCGGCGACCCCGGCGAGCGACACGACGCCGGCGGCCTTGGGATGCGCGATAACGCCCGCGAGGGACGACGCCAGTAACTGCAGCCCGGTGACGGAGACCACATACACTATTCCCAGAACGATCAGCGACGGGAGCAGCGATATCACCGATCGGCGCTGGCGCCTGTCGATCTCGACGCCAGCACGCTCGTGGTGTTCGACCATGAGTGAGACGGCCCAGCCGAACAGGCCGAATCCGGCGACGACGGCCAGCGGTAGATACACGATGTGGTACATGCGCGGCAGCAGGATGAGGTGCATCGGGTAGTGGAGCGCCTCATTTCCGCCGAGTAGTTTGACAACCGGAACCATCAGCGTAGCCAGCGGCGGTACATGGAATAACGCAAGGCATACAAGGACGAGGAACTGGATCGCCGCGAAGATAATGAACGGCGCCATCACGCTCGGGGTGCGGAGCATCCAGATCGTATCTTCCCACGACCTCGTATATTTCAACAGCAAGTTCAACAATTCATTGTTCCAGACGGTTGAATCAACGCGCGCCGCGTGGTTCGCGCGCATCGTACAGCTCGCCGATCGCCTGTTCCACGAGCAACGAATATTCCTTTAACAACTCTTCGGCCTTCTCCGTTCCCGAATCGACTCCCGTCGAGACGCGCGCAAAGACGACGTCCTGAGGATGCCGTAGCAACGCCTGCCGGGTCAAATGGTACTTCAGCACAAATACGTTATTCAGAACGCGATCGGCAGTCTGAAACCAGTAGTAAACGAGGCGTTCAGACGCGCCGTCGCTAACCCTCAGCCTCTTGACACGCCCCTCGCCCCACGGCGACACAACGTCCGCCTCCGCGACGATCGCCCACCCCGAGCCTGGGTAGCAGTGCTTCGGCGAGTGGACCTGCGAGCCTTCCTTTTGCCGGTCGAAGTAGCCGAGAAACACCCAGACCCGGTCATCGCCACCGGAGACATACGTGCGGAAGCTCACCTCCCGGGCCCCGAGAAGATCGAGGAAGCGCTCGTCGATCGGTTCGACCTCGAAGTCCGCCGCGCCGATCCGGTACCCGTCTATACCCAGCGAACCTGCGGCCGGCGGTGCAGAAAAGCTCAGGTAGTTACCGGCGGCGCCGAGCAGGAGCAGCGCGGCGACGGTCACGGCGCGGATTTTCGCCTTGCGATCCACTCTATCACCCCCCCCGAAGCGGCGAGCAGTGCCAGCCCGCTCAGGAAGACGACGACGCCGGAAAGCCCGTGCAGGAACGAATCCGCCGCCTCGGCGCCCGACACCGCTGATACGATCGCCGTCAACAACAGGCGGATCGTATTGGCGATTACAGCGATGGGGATCGACAAAGCCACCAGTGCGATGTTCCCCCGCACGCCAAAACGGAAAAAATCGGTCATGAACACGGCCAGCGTTCCAAGCGACATCATCGAGCGCAACCCGCTGCACGCCGTTACGACCTCGAGCGAGTAGCCCTCGAGGTCGATCACGTTACCCGACCTCACCACAGGCATCCCGAGTCCCGTCAACAGCGACGCGGTGAGCTTCGAACTCTCCAGCTGCAGAGGAAACGTCAATTTGTAATAAATCACGTAAGGGAGCGGGATCATCAGCAGGAGAAACAACAACGGAAATGCCATTGCCCGGGCCCGGCCCCACCCCTGCATCGATAACGTGATGCCGGCAATCGCGACGACCATCGAAAACCGCATCGTGAACAACTCGGCCGCCAGGATACCCGTCAAGTAGAGCACGCCTGCTGCGGACAGCAGGACCAGCCCACTCCACGACGGAGCCCTCTCGATGGCGGCGGCGAGCTCGCGTCGCCGCCACGCGAGCACGAGGGCCATCGGTACGACGAACAATCCGTGCGTGTAGTTGGGGTCATCGAACCACTGGGCCATCAGACGGGCGATTACAAACCAGTACACGAAGAGAAACGGGATACCCGCTATCAACGACACGGCGACCCGCCGGAGCGGATCGCCGTGTTTTTCACTCACTGTCGGGCCGTCGGTGGATATCATGGATCCATCTGTACGAGGAATCTGCCGGATTGACGCACCTTGCCGTCGTTGTCGGTAACCCGGACGAGATACATCGCGCGCGCGACGCGCTGGCCGCCGTCATTGGTGAAGTCCCACAGCCAGTCCATGCCGTCCGAATCGTTGTTGGTATAGCCGCGAACCTGCCGGCCCGCAGTGTCGAAGATGCGCACAGACCACGAAGCGGGCATGTCGCGGATCTCCAGCGGCCGGGCCGGATCGTTGGCCCAGTACCCGTTGGGAATGATCGCGCCCATGTCAGCCTCGGTAAGGTCGGCAACATTCGACTTTACGGTAAAGGTGTAGTCGGAAAGTTCCGAGCAATTCGGCGGCGAGGCGAGATCGCACGCGACGACGCGAACATCGACGGCTTCCCCGGCCGGGAATAGTTTTTCGTTCTCGTAGACAAGTGTGAGCACGTTCGGGTCTCCGTCGATCCGGAACGGCACCGCATCGCCGTTGACATAAAACTCAATCGATGAGAGATCGATCCCCAGACCCTCATCGGTCACCCCGACGCTGATGTCGGCGTCCGGCTCGGCGCGGGTCGAGCCGTTGGCCGGCACGAGGCCGGCGAATACCGGCGCGTCGACGTCGGTAATCGTCCCCGTCCCGGTTTCAAAACTCCACGACATCGTCGCCTCGTTCGCGGGAGAGGCCAGGTCCGAGACCGTCACCACGACGCTGACTGTCGAGCTGGCGGGGAAATCCTGATCCGGCCCGGCGATGACCGCATATGCGGATGCACTGCCGATCGTCGAGAGCTGTGTCAGTAGTGTGCCGTTGACGGTGACCGAGATCGTGTTGACGTCCACGCCGGACTGGGCGTCGCTCACGGCAAAAAATATCGACTGGTTCACCGGCACATCCGTCGCGCCTTCGGCGGGCGTCATGTCGTACACCAGCGGCGCCGTTTCGTCGACGCCCGTCATGACAAGCGACCGTTCGGCGGAATACACGCTGCGCACACCGGCGCCGGTGTACGCCTTGACGGCGAAGTACCAGAGACCGCTGCCAAACCCGCATAGCTCGGCGCGCGTCACGTCTCCCACGTCGAGCGAATCGGCGTACGCGCCCGCCTGCCCCTGGGCGACGGAACGGTCACCGTAGTACACGACGAAGCCCGTCACGGAAGGGTCACCGGACGCGTTCCACGTGATCTCGGCACACCCGGGGTCGGTCTCGGCCACGGCCACGTTCTGCGGCGCCGGCGGCGGGCCAGGATTCTGTCCAGTCAGCAGGACCTGGTATATGTCTCCGGTGGTGACGTTGTCGCCGAAGCGCAGGACGCTCGACTGACCGAGGTCAACCGAGGTAAGGGCAGCACCATTTTTTTGCACGTCGTAGCTGCCGCGCACTTCCATACCGAACATGAAAACGCGAGCCGGGCCGCTATTTGCAACGCCCCGCGGGGTCGTGTCTCTCGCGACGATATCGTGCGCCGGGACGAGATATATCCCCACCGCCGCAATTACGAGGAACACGGCGAACGCCGGGCGGACGATGTGGAACAAGCGGTTAATCAGCCGATGCCTGCTCATGGTTCGAGTGACCTCTCACGTATTTCGTTGCAAAATCTTTAAAACTGGTTTCGCCCCGTAGCAGCAAGAAGCATGCAAACCCGGGCCTCGGACATCGGTCCGTACGCTGTATGCGGCCGGGCGCAGGGTGGGGTTTGTGGGTAAACGTTGGCGATTATGGAGCACACGTCAAGAGCAATGTTCACGCTCCACTGCTGATCCGCATATCCACATTAATACCAACAGGTTAAGTGATTCACGGTCAAAGATTACTGATAGTCGAATTCCTCGATTTTCCGTATGGCCTCGTCGTCACCGCGCTCCAGCGCCTTGACGCATCGATACATCTGCCAGGCGGTGACGAAATGGAGGACGTGACGCTCCCCGTCGTTGTAGCGCCCCAGGAGGTCGGCATACATCTCGCCGCCGCGAGGAGAGAGCAGCAGGCGCGAGTTCTTCTCCTGGGTGCCGTGCGTGTGCACCTTGACG
>CBDUWU010000172.1:0-7715 GCA_965371015.1 uncultured bacterium
TGACTGCGTTGGTCGAGAGGTAGAATACGTTGCCGTAGCCGCCGGTGCAGAGCAATACCGCGTGGCCGGCGTACGATTCGACTTCGCCCGTGACGAGGTTGCGCACCACGACGCCGCGTGCCTTGCCGTCGACGACGACCAGGTCGAGCATCTCGCGGCGGGGGAGCAGTTTGACGTTGCCCCTGTCCACCTGCCGCATCAGCGAACCGTATGCACCGAGTAACAGCTGCTGCCCGGTCTGCCCGCGCGCGTAGAAAGTCCGCGACACCTGCGCGCCGCCGAACGAACGGTTGTCGAGCAATCCGCCGTACTCGCGCGCAAACGGTATGCCCTGGGCGACGCACTGGTCGATGATGTTGTTCGCTACCTGGGCGAGCCGGTAGACGTTGGCCTCGCGGGCGCGGTAGTCGCCGCCCTTGACGGTGTCATAGAACAGACGCCAGACGCTGTCTCCGTCGTTCGGGTAGTTCTTGGCCGCGTTGATGCCGCCCTGGGCTGCGATCGAGTGCGCGCGCCGCGGCGAATCCTGTATGCAGAGATTCAGGACGTTGTATCCCATCTCCGCCAGCGACGCCGCTGCCGACCCGCCGGCCAGGCCGGTGCCGACGACGATGATCGTGTACTTGCGCTTGTTCGCCGGGTTGACCAGCTTCATGTTGAATTTGTGCTTGTCCCACTTTTTGGTAACCGGACCGTCGGGGATTATGGAGTTCAACGTCATAACGTCACCCCCCCGGTGAAGTAGATGTAGGGCGGAACGGCGAGGAAACCGGCCGCGATGACGATCGCAAAAATGTAGCCGATCGTGTTGACGATGGGCGTGTATTTCGGGTGACTGAGGCCGAGTGACTGGAAGGAGCTCCAGACCCCGTGCCACAGGTGGAATCCGACGGTTATCATGACGATCTCGTAGAGGATCACGACCCATCCCTGCGTAAACTGCCCCACGACCGTATGGTAGAGGTTGACCACCTCCGCGCCGTTGTGAACATATACCTCGTGGTGGCCGTATTTCATCGTGGATACGTGCCAGAAGAGGAAGAGGATCATGATGACGCCGCCGTAGATCATCGTGATCGACGAGAACGTCTTGCGGCTCGGGCCTCCGGCGCCCTTCACCTTGGCGTAGCCCGTGGGCCGGGCCTTCCTTTTGCTCCACCAGACGGTGATGGCCGATAGTATGTGCACGACGAAGACGGCCACGAGCATGATCTCTATTACGATCAACAACGGCCCCAGTCCCATGAGGAAGTGGGCGTAGAGGTTGAACGCCGTCGGGTTGCATATGATGAGAGTATTGGCCGCCATGTGCACGAGAATGTAGATGCACAGCAGCATTCCGGTCAGGCCGTTGAGTATCTTGCGGCCGACGCTCGACGTCAAAATCGCGGACAGTTTATTCATATCGGAAGCTCCGTGGTTGGTAAGTATTCCCGAGAGAATACTCCGCTAATCGGTTGGTGTAAAGCAGTTCCGGGTATTCGGGAGAGTAAGAAAAACTAGATTTGAGCGATGGATTTGAGGTGAGTGAGGTCCAGCACCGTCAACCGGCGGTGGTCCAGTCGGATCACCCGCGAAGAGGTCAAATCCTTCAACTGCCGGCTCACCGTTTCCGGCGACAGCCCGAGATACGCGCCCATCTCCTGCCGGCTGATCGGCAGGTTGAAGGGGTGTTTCTCTCCCGGTTTGACCTGTTTGTCCATGAAGAGCAACAGGCACGAGGCGACTCGGGGAAGAGCTTTCTTCGTGCCCAGGTTACAGAGAAGAGTTTGCAACGCCGCGTTCTCGCGGTTGAGCAGTTCGATCAGAGCGACCGAAAGGGATGGCTTCGAACTCACGAACTCGAGGAATCTGTCCTTGTCACATTTGAACAGGAGCGATCGTGAAAGTGTGGTGGCGGACTCGCAGTATTCGGTGCAAGTCATCGCCTCCGCCCCGACGATGTCACCGGGTCCAAGGATGTTGACGATCTGGATACGATTGCTGGCGGGTTTCTTGAAGGACTTGACCAGCCCTCCTCCGACGACGTAGACGTGGGTGGCCGAATCGCCGTCACGGAACAGAGCAGTTTTCTTGCTGACAAGGATCGGCGGCTCGATTCCCGGCGAGGCTCTCCACTCCTCCTCCGGCAGGGCGACCAGGATCCCTTTATTGAATGCATCCCGTTCAGGCCAGGACCGTTTGCCGTTCATTGAACACTCCCCCCGATACATGCCGAATATAGCAGGAATGCCAGATACTTTCAAGAGCGAGTGATCCGCTTCCAGTAGGAGATTCTGTAACTGATTGTGTATTAGCGTGTTGCGCTGTTTTCGCGGACGTCGGTAAGGATGGAAAAAAAGCCCTCCGACAACGTCCGCGTGCCCGCGGCGTCGCCGGATTCGGAAAAACGCATATCCATCACGATGCCTGCCAGCAGGCCGGCGACGACCTCGGTGTCGCTGTATCCCAGACGAAACGTTCCCCCGGAAACGGCCGCCGATTCGATCGCCGGTCCGTTTGCAGGTTGCTCAATATATTTGAGCCAGGCTCCGTTAGCGTCGGCGAGGGCGTCGGCGAGGTTGCCGGTGACGTTGAGTTTGCGCGAGCTGTCGTGGTGGGGGAACATCAGGTTGAATTCGTACACGGTTCCGTCATCGCCCGTATGCCTGACGCTCACGTCGTACCAGCCGGTGAAGGTGAAAATGGTCATCACGCTGTCGTCGGGGACGCAGACGTCAACGTCGTTTTCCGCGCCGGCAAGCCGGGCGCCGAATCCGGATTCGCCCGGGCACGGGCCGTTGGTCGGGAGCAGGGGGGGGCCGTTAGTGCCGCACGCGGGAGCGAGCGCCAGCAAAAAACAAATTGACATAAGTCCTTGTCGATAACAGGATTTCACCAATCAGCCGTTTCGTCGGGGTCGATAATACACTTCAGAGCGTACTTGAAGTATTATAATTGAACCATGAAAGGTCAAGGAACGAACGGATCGGCGTTGCCGGGCGCGGCAGTTCTCGGGGTGGCAACCCTGCTGCTCGTGTCCCTCATTCCGGCGGCGTGCACGGCACAGCGAGACGACGCGAGGACCGATACGATGGCAGACAAACGAATGAGAATGGTCGAAAACCAGATTCGCAAGCGGGGAATCCGCGACGCCCGCGTGCTTCGCGCGCTCGAGACGGTGCCCCGACACGAGTTTGTTCCGGTGAGTTCGATCAACCAGGCGTACGAAGACCATCCGTTGTTCATCGGAAGCGGCCAGACCATTTCGCAGCCTTACATCGTGGCGTTGATGACGGAAGTGCTCGAACTGGACGAGACCGACCGTGTGCTGGAGATCGGGACCGGTTCAGGGTACCAGGCCGCCGTGCTGGCCGGACTCGTCGAAAAGGTCTACAGCATCGAAATCGTCGAGGAACTGGGGACAGAAGCAGCGTCGCGGCTCGAGCGGCTGGGGTACGACAACGTGGAGGTTCGTATCGGCGATGGCTACCAGGGGTGGCCCGAAGAGGCGCCGTTCGACGCCGTCATTGTGACCGCCGCGCCGGCAACCGTACCGCAGGCACTCGTCGATCAGCTGGCCGATGGCGGCCGGATGGTGCTGCCGGTCGGTGTCGGGGTCCAGGAACTTCTGCTCATCGAAAAGAAAGACGGCAAAGTGACGGAGCGGCGCATCACCAGCGTTCGTTTCGTTCCGATGGTGCACGGCGAACATTGACGCGCGGACGAGGCGCCGTCTATCAGGCCCGGTCGGCGGACGCGTCTCCCGTGGATGCCGTTACGGTGGTGTGGATCCCGCCCCTCACATAAAATTCTCCCGAGACCTCCATGAAGCGCGGCTGGCAGGCTCCGGCGAGGTCGTCGAGAATCTTGTTGATGACGGCCTCGTGGAACGCCCCCTCGTCCCGGTAGGCCCACAGGTACAGCTTGAACGATTTCAGTTCGATGCAAAGCGCGCCGGGGGTATAGCGCACGTGTATCGTAGCGAAGTCGGGTTGGCCGGTCCTGGGACAGAGACAGGTGAATTCGGGGCACTCGAATTCGATTGTGTAGTCGCGTTCCGGTTTCGGGTTGGGAAACGTTTCTAGTTCACGAGTTGGTTTCTGCGTCATGGTTATCTCCCTGTCGTAATTTCTCCGATTACAACACCCTGGTAAATGTCGTCGTCGTAGAGGAAGTCGCGCAACCGGTAATTGGGTCCGGTCGATCCCGTGATCAGCCTGGCGCGCACCTCGTATCTGCCGGCCGCCGCGTACGCGGGGATCCTGACCACCGTCCGGTCGACCACGAACACGCCCGGCGGCCACGTGTCGGGCGAGACGAATCCGTCCATAATCTGATGGTCGTGGCGGAACCGGTAACGCTCACCGTTGACGCGTTCCTTCAGTTTGCGGGCTATCTTGGGAAACGGCTTCCCCCCGAGCGGCAGTTCGACATCGGTTCGATCGAAGCGGATGGTGACGACGTACTTGTCCAGGGGCAGCTCTTCCTGCCGCAACCAGTAGAGCGTTACCTCGATCTCGTCCCCGCCTCGAACCGTATCGGGCGCGGCGATTCGTGCGGCTTCGATCCGCGCCAGCCCGGCCGTTTCTCCTACCCTGGCCGCGTCCGGCGGAACCCGGCGGCGCAGGAGCGGGTTCTGAACTGCGGCGACGTGACGCGGAGCATTCCCCGTAGCGCGGTAAATTCGAAGACCACCGACGGCGCCTTCTTCGATGAACATGTCGCTCAGGGCACCGAGCCGGCCTCTGACCAGCGGTGCGCTTTCGTTTCCGACCGTCCAGAAATCCGACCGGTCCGTTACGCCCGGGTTCTCGTTGACCACGACGTGGGTGATCCGGTGCTTCGCAATCTGGTGGCCCTTGTCCGAAGACGATGTAAACGGACTGAGAATGTCCCGCGCTGCGATGCTCCGCTCGCGGGCGAGAAGATCGTTGGGCGGGGCGTGCTGGTCGAACGTACAGACCACGAAGTGCCTTGTGAACGCGCTGATCATGTAGGACGTCACCGGATCGCTGGCGATCACCGCCCGCCCGGGTAACTCGCCCAGTTTCGAAAGACCGTCTTCCCATCGCAGATAGCCGGTCTCGCGTTCGGCTGCGATCGTCGCGGGGGAGAAAGCGTTGCGCCCGAGCGCCGGCGACAGCCCCGCCACAACGGCGACCGCCGTCACGGCGAGTACGACCCGGCGCAGCGGTCCCCAGGGGAGAGACCCCTTTGCGGTGCCACGCACCGCGGTAACGAGGAAATACGCGGCGAGGATGTAGTACGGGCAGATGATATCAAGGCGATACACGAGATACGTGATGGCGCTGTAAAACAGGGGCATGACCAGCGGGTTGAACTGTATCAGGACCACGGTCAGCATCGACGCGATGAGATACCCGAGCGCCGGGTGCTCCCGCCGCCGCGGCCACAGGGGAATGACCGCTATCGCCGCCGCCAGCCCGAAAAGTTCCGCACCCTGCCAGGCGGTCAGGGGGTTGGCGATGAATAACCGATCGCTGACGAACATGGCGCCCTGGATCTGTCTGTGCAGGTCGCTTGCGCCTCCCGACTGGAATGCCGTGAGGTATCGGAACGCCGCGTAGGGCAACATCCCCATGAACGCTGCCAGCCCCAGCGATGAAGAGCGCACCAGGTGTTCGCGCCACGACCCGGTGTTGAAACAGGTTTTCCACAGGAGGATCGTTCCCGCGACGAAGCCGATCAGCACTGCGTACTGGATGTGCACCGCCGCCGCGGCGAACGCGAAAACCGAGCACCAGATGAGGCTTTTGGGGCGTGGTCGAGCGACAAAATCGAGTGCGACGACGAGGAACAGCAACAGGTAACCGACGGCAAAACGGTTGGGATAGAAGAACGACCGGATGAGGGTCGAATCCAGGCCGCCGTCGAAGCCGAGTACAAAGAACACCACCGACAGCGCGGCCACGGCCCGCCCCGGGAAAAACGCCCTTGCCGCCGTGTATACGGCGAGCATCACCAGGGCGAGGAACGCCGCTCCCAGCCAGCGGAACAGGACGAGAGTGTCGATGCCCAGATACCATTTGAAGTAACCGTAGAGCGAGTGGAGAAGCCCCTTGCGCAGGTCGGCGCCATTGGCGCCGGCGTCGAGGTAGAACTCTGACGTGGGAAAGGGATCGCCCGTTCTCGCGACCTCGTTGGTGTAAGCAATGTAGTCGATCGTGTCACTGCTGTACCCCGTGGGAGGGCCCGTCAGGAGCACGAGCAGGCCCATCAACACCACCAACGCGGTCACGGCGAGGACCCAGCGAGATGAGGCCGTCCCCCCCGGGGGCCGGTTCGCCGGCGGGTCGCCCCGGCGCGCGAACCCCCACCGGGCCGTGAGGGTTACCGCCACCGTCACTACCGGCAGCACCCCGGCGAAGGTAGCGAGGGACACGCCCGAAAGCGCCCAGACAAACGCGCAGGCGAGCAGCACGGCGAAGCCACTGAACGCCGCCCAGGCAACCCGCTCGATGCCGCCGGATGACGGATCGCCGAAACGACGAACGAGGGAGTATCCCGGGAGGAGCACGCAGTAGAGCAGAAGGAACGGAACGCCGCCGACGGCGGCCATCCACGGCGCGGACCGCCACGGCATCGCGTAATACGCGGCCGTCATCAATAGCAGAGCCAGGAACGGGAACCAGCGAGGCAGTGGTTTGAACGGGTTCATCGAGTCGGTCGCCCTTTCGGCGGCGCGGGTCGACGCCGCTAACGTTTTGTCTTTATAACAGATGTTGCGCCATGATAAAATGAAAATCCCTCTCATCGCGCGCAGCGCAAATTGACAGCGCGCGACGCTTCGCGGCGGCACCCCGCCGGAGGGGCTGTCCGAAGTAAAACAAGGTCGCGCATGAAAATCTGCATTGTTGCCCTCAACATCGTTCCTTATTTCCACAACCAGACTGGTGGCCGTTTTGGAGGCGCCGAAGTCCAGGCCGCCGTGCTGGCCAGGGCGTTCGCGGCGGCGGGAACCGACGTGGAACTGGTGGTCACCGACCTCGAAGAGGGGCGCACACTGCCGTTCCCGGCGCACAACGCCTACTTCAACCGCAGCGGCGTGCCCGTGTTCCGGTTTCTCTATCCCCGCATGACGGGCCTGCTGGACGCGCTCGAGCGCGCAAACGCCGACGTTTACTTCCAGCACTGCGCGGGTGTCGTGAGCGGTCTGACGTCGTGGTTCTGCAAGAAGCACGGCAGGCCATTTGTCTATTTCGCGGGGAGCGATTCCGACTTTTCCTGGCGCGACGTCGTCATCGGGAATCCACGGGACAAGCTGATTTACTTCCGGGGGCTCAAAAACGCCGCCGGCATCGTCGTGCAGAACAAAAACCAGGCGCAGTTGTGCCGGGACCGGCTCCAGAGGGACTGCCGGGTCATTCCGACAACCGTCGATCCGGCCGACCGGGAGGGACACGACGAGGACGGGTCGGTGGTATGGATCGGGGGCTTCCGGGCGGTCAAAAATCCCGAGAGGTTTCTCGAACTCGCGCGCCGAATTCCCGACCGCCGGTTCGTCATGATTGGCGGAAAACTGCCGGGAGACCCGTCGCTCGGCGACAAAATCTTCCGTGAGGCCGCCGACATCCCGAACCTCTCCACTACCGGTTTCATACCGTCGCGGGACGTCTACGGGTACCTTGCGCGTGCATCCCTTCTGGTCAATACGTCGGCCTGGGAAGGGTTTCCGAACGCGTTTCTGGAGGCGTGGGCAAGGACTACGCCGG
>CBDUWU010000173.1:0-7710 GCA_965371015.1 uncultured bacterium
TTTGGCTGCCCCTGGTAGTCCACACCGCTCCACACTGGCTTCAATCTCGGGTGGGACGGAAGTTCGGCGCCTGTCACCCAGTAACGAACGTTCAGCATGTCGAGCACCTGAAAATTCCCGCCGACGAGGCCGCGGCGGAACGCGTCAAAAAACTCCTCGTACACAGAGAGCTTGGCGGGGTGGTAGCCGCCGACGGATGAAATACCAAAAATCATGAAGCGATTTGAAGAGAACATCGCCCCGAACGGTCTCTGGGGCGAATCCATCGGAAAAACCCTGAATGGCTCCGGATCGCGGAGCAGAAATTCGATCATCTCGTCGGCCTGTTTGTAGCGTTCGGACACTTCCCTGTCGTGGATTACCCGTAGTTGTTCGTATTTCCTGAACTTTTCCGGATGGAGTATATGCCGGTCGACGAGATAGAAGTCTGCCATCGCCAGCACGAGGAGAGCCGCGCAAAAGACCGTTTGCGGAAACCTGCGCGTATAGTAGAGAAACAACCCGACGAACATGACGGCGAGCATTATCGAGAATCTCACGAGGTCCTTGAAGAGGAAGTTTCCCACCACGCGCGCAACCAACATTTGTTCCTGCGGGTTTCTCGCACCACGCACCCGGCCGGAAATCAGTTCCGCAAAACCGCCCGGCCAGAAGTTCTGAGAGAGAATCACAATCATGAAGAGGAGGAACGCGACGGCCAGTCCGGCAACGGCGTTTCGCTTGCCCTGTTCGTGATTCGCGCGCAACAGCGCGGCCAGCCCGATACCAAACATCAGAACCAGCGCGAATTGCTGGACGATCAGTACCATCACGGGGACACGAAACTTGTTGAAGAACGGCATGAGTTTGAACAGCGGGCCGTACAGAACCGGGAAAAAGCTGCCGAAGGCAACCACCGTCGAAACCGCCGCGACAAAAAACAGGAACCAGACGAACCGGCTCCGCGCCATCGCCAGCGCCGCTATTGCACCGGTGAGCACTATGAAACCCACGTAATTGGGATAATCGGTGAACGGCATGAATCCGATATAGAGGTCTTTGCCAAAACCGTAGGAATGGGGCAGAAAGAAGGTGAGTATCTCCGCCGGGTGCAGGCTCCACGACGTGGCGTAGGCGTAGTCGAGTCCGCCCGACTCCGAAGCGCCCCGGATGGAATACTGGGCGTAGTCGTGCGCGGGAATGTACAGCACTGCGCTGATCAGGAATGACAGCCCGACGACGACGCCAAGGACCGCGGCCGCCCAGACGAACTCGACGACGGCACCCCCGGCGGAATACCGGCTGCCATCCGATGTAATGCGGCCAGACAGTCGCGCCGGCAGCGGGGACCGTTTCGGCACGCGGCCCTTGACACCGTCGACGACCCGCGCGGTGCCGAAAAACAGCAGATGGAGACCAATCAGGGCATACGTGTAATAAGAAATCTGCAAGTGTCCACGTAGCATCGAAAAGCCGAGCACGATAACGAGAGCGGCACCGTTGACGACTACCCCCTTGCCGCGCCAGAGCCGGTCCCAGAAAAGCAGCGCGAACGGCATGTACCCGACGGCACACGCCTGGCTGCCGTGCCCGTAGGCGCCGGCGGCGACGAGATTGGGCATCCACATCATCAGCACCCCGGCCGACAGCGCCGGCATGAACCAGACGCCGCGGTCGCGCAGCAGGAGCCATGTTCCGAATCCCAGCAGAAATGTATGAAAAAGCAGCCAGATGTACTTGGGAAAGAACAGGTAACGGACCAGCAGTTTGAGAACCGCGTTGGGCGGGTATACGAACGGGGTGTACGACAAGCTCCCGAAGCTCGGCATCCCGGCGAAGAGATACGGATTCCAGACCGGATACACGTGTTCTTCTTCCAGCGCCTTCTCGCCCACCGCCGCGAAGCTGGCCGCTGCCTGGTTGTCGCCGCTGAAGAAGATCTTGTCCTGGAATACGTGACCGGGATAAAGGATTATGATCGCCGCGATCAGCGCCAGAACGGCGATCCCCGTCTCGAACCGGATCGACCGGGGGGCGGTATACGGCCTGCCCCCTGGCCTGGAGGCAGGGGGCTTTCTGGCCGGCGGCGGCTTACCCCGTCTGGATTTGTCTTTGGCACGCAATTGACACCCCGTTCGGGAAATAGTACCACAGCGGTAACCTCTTGTGAAACAAAGTTTTCAACCATTCTCGATCACCCGATCACCCAGTTCGACCAGTGTATCGGCGCAGTGGCGCCACGAAAAGCGGTCGAGGTCGGCGCGGATATTGTCCGACATGGCCCCGGCCATGTCATCCTCGAAGAACCGGACGACCGCGTCGGCCAGCGCCGTCGAATCGTTCTTCGGCACCACGTAACCCGTGCTCCCGTCGGTGACCACGTCGGGAAGCCCCCCGACGGCGGTGACGACGACGGGCTTGTGGAAACCGAACGCCGTCTGGACAATGGCGCTCTGGGTTGCCGATACGTATGGCAAAACGACCAGGTCAGCCGCCTTGAAATACATCTCCACGTCCTCGTTGGGAACGTACTCGTCCACGATCCGCACCCGGTCGCCAATACCGAGACGCGAAATCTGTTCGTCGTACGGTTCCCGCTTGTCGTAAAACTCGCCCACGACGAGTAGCGTGACATCCATACGATCATGGATTTTCGCGAATCCGTCCAGAAGCACGTTTAATCCCTTATAGCCGCGGATGTATCCGAAAAACAGAAGGACGTTTCCGTCGAGATTCAGCGCTTCCCTGGCCGAGCGCCTGTCGTGGCGACCCTCGTCGAAAAAATCGTATATGGGTAACGGATTGACGGCCAGCAAGGGGTTTTTTCTGAGCTTCTTCAGGTTTTCGCCGTCTTCGACCGACTGGACGAGAAATGCGTCGGCGCGGGCCAACCCGACTCCGATCAGCGTCCGGTCAAAAACCGAGGACTCGTGGGGAAGCACATTATGGCACTGGAATATTACCGGAGCGCCGCAGCGACGCTGCAACACGTGGCTGATCGTCCAGCACGCCGGGCCGAAAAACGGCTGCCACCACTGGAACACGGTCAGGTCGGGGCGAAAAGCCGCCGCCGCCCCGCCGGCCCTGACCCAGGAGGTTGGATCGAGACTGTCGATGACCCGGTCGGACTCGACGGCCAGTGGTGAATCGCTGTCGTCATACTGGGTTTTGCCGGGGAAGAGAAATGACGGATAGAGGCGAGAAAAGTTGATGATGCCGACGTCGTCCCCGCGCCGTCCGAATTCCCTCGCGAGCAGAGACGTAAAGTGTGCGATGCCCCCGCGGTAAGGATACGTTGGGCCGACCAGACAAATTCTCATCTCATGTCCCGGACCCGTGGCACGGGCGGGGGCGAAGTCAGATCCCTGACGCTGTATTCCTTGAAAGCATATGTCGATTCGCGGGCATTGCGCGAAGTGATCATTTCGGCCAGGAGCCCGAAGGCCGCTATCTGCAGCGATACGATGATGAATACGAATCCCATCAGCATAACGGGGCGGACGCGCAGACCGGCGCCGCCGATCCACTGGACTAAAAAGATGAGGAGCGGAATCATGCCGACGACAAACAGCACCGTCGCGATGCGCCCGAAGAAGTGCAGCGGGTTGAGAGCCCTGCGGGTGACGAACATGACGGTAACGAGGTCGAAAAAGCCATTGAGAAAGCGCCGGGCGCCGTATTTGCTCTGCCCGTACTTGCGGCGCGCGTGCTGCACCTCGATTTCCTCGACCTTGAATCCCTCCCAGCCGGCGAGCACGGGAATAAAGCGGTGCAACTCTCCGTAGATCGTGATCGTATCGACGACTTCGCGCCGGTACGCTTTGAGACCGCAATTGAAATCGTGGAGTTTGATGCCGCTCATGAGAGACGTGACGGCGTTGAACAGCCTCGAAGGCGCGGTTTTGGTGATCGGGTCATGCCGCGTCCTTTTCCATCCCGAGACCAGATCGGCACCCGCGTCCAGTCCGGCGATCAGATTGGGGATCTCCCTCGGATCATCCTGGAGGTCGGCGTCCATTGTGATGACGACGTCGCCGTCGACGGCGCGAAACGCCGTCTCGAGAGCGGCTGACTTGCCATAGTTACGGCGAAAACTGATAACGTTGACGTGTTCAGGATCCTTCTGGCGTAGTTCACGCAGCACGATGATCGATCGGTCCGTGGAACCATCGTCCACGAACATATACTCGTAATCCCAGCCCAGCTGGGAAGTGACTTCGTTGAGCCGGTCGTACAATTCGGGGATGCTCTCCTCTTCGTTGTAGACCGGCACGACCACGGATAGTTTCATCTGTTCAGCGCCCTCTTCGTATGCTCGGGTTCAGCGTTCAGGACCGCATGTGCAAAATCGACTTGAGCCACTCTGCTTCGCTGGCGATGCCCGCTTCCAGCGTCATTCCGGGTTCAAATCCGAGTTCTGAACGCGCGAGCGTCGTATCCGCATACGTGTGACTGACGTCACCGCGTTCCCTGTCCTTGTAACGCACGTCGAACTCGCCCTGTGCGTATCGGCCGATTACGTCGAGCACGTGGTTGACGGACACCCGGCTGCCTCCCCCAATGTTGAACACCGTTTCGGACCCGCTGTATGTCATCGCCTGGAGGTTGGCGGCAACGATGTCGGAAACATAGGTGAAGTCCCGGGTTTGTTCGCCGTTTCCGTAGATCTCGATCGGCTGTCCGGTCATCGCGCCTTTGAGGAACCGGTGAAACGCCATGTCCGGCCGCTGCCGCGGCCCGTAGACCGTGAAATACCGGAGGCACACGGCGGGCAGCCCGTAGCTCTTGCGATAGAGCAGGCACATGTTTTCGGCATCCAGTTTGGTCACGCCGTAAGGAGAAACAGGCCGCACCGGGCCGTCCTCTCTCATCGGCAGTTCGGCGGTCTCACCATAGACCGAACTGGAACTGGCGTACACGAATTTCTTGATCGGCTTGTTTCGGGCCGCCTCGCACAGCCGCTGCGTCGCCCGGATATTACAGTCGATGTAGTTTTCGAATTGCGTGCCCCAACTGGCCCTCACGCCCGCCTGCGCCGCCTGATGGAACACCGTCTCCACGCCGTCAAATAGAGCGTCCAGATTGGTTTCGTTGATCGACTCGGGTACGAAACGGAATCCGTCGTGGGGCGTGAGAAGGTCGAGGTTCCGCCGTTTGAGACGGACGTCGTAGTAATCCGTCATAGAATCGATTCCGACCACGTCGCGGCCGGACGCGAGAAGAGCCTCCGCGATGTGGGAGCCTATGAAACCGGCGACTCCGGTAACCAGCACTTTGTCTGCCATCCACGATCCCCTTAAGTTACCCCGAACCTTAGTTATTCTGACCGCCGGTCGCCGGCGTTTCGGTCTGCAACTGCCGGTCGATGTCCTCCAGGGTCTGCCTTGCCGAGGCGTCGTCCGGGTGCAACCGCAGCCAGTCGGCCAGATACTGCCTCGCCTTGACGATCATCTGCGTCCGCAGCGCCATGCCCACGGCGGCCATCAACGCATCCCGGTCGTCGGGATCGACGCGTAGAATAAACTCCAGTTGTTCGAGCGATTCCGCATTCCGCCCGGTCCGTTCGAAGATCCCCGCCAGGCGGAACCGCATGTCGAGGTCGTTCGGCTGTCTCTCGATCCTCTCCAGGTAGAACTGGATCGCCTTCGTCGTGTCTCCCGAGTCCAGGTAGTACCAGCCCAGCAGCTGAATCGGCGGCGACATATTGGGAGCGATCTCGTGCGCCGCCTCGAGGCTCTTGACCGCCTCGGCGTAGAGGCTGTCGCGGTGCTGCATGACACCCAGCTGAAAGAACGCGGCGGCGTAGTTCTGGATCAGGTGCTCTGTGTGCGGCGGCAGGTAGAGCGAGCGGTCGCGCTTCCAGTTCTCATCCAGGATGCTCGTATAGTCGTAATTGTGGAGGATGTTCTCGACGACCTTGTCACGGTTGACCATGTTCTGGCCCTCGCGCCGGACAACCTCGTAGGCGAGCCCCTGAAACTCGAGCAGGTTCCGGTACGGCGCAAACGTGTCGGACGGAATCGTCACGGCAAAATAAATAGGCTGCTGCCAGTTGTTCGCGCGCAGGATGTGCCGGACGGCGACGTCGCGGATGAGGAGCCATCCCTCGTTGGTGTGAATGGGGGTGAGTCTGTCGATCTGGTCGTCGGTCCACGTGATCGGCACCCGGGGTTCGTTGTCACGGCACTGCTTGATGTACCACGGCGTGTTCAAGAGGCTCAGGTTGACCACCTTGATGTCGGTCCGGTACTTCTCCACTTCCTGGATGTACCACAGCGGAAACGTGTCGTTGTCGCCGTTGGTGAACAGGATCGCGTTCTGGTCGAGTCCCACCAGCATGTTGCGCGCGTACGCGGGACACGTGTAGTTGTTCGACCGGTCGTGGGTGAAGTAGTGGGTATTGAAGGCGAAAAACGGCAGCACGACCAGAACGGCGGCAAATCCGTAGAGCGAAGGCGACGGCGCCCCTCCCTTCCGGGTCAGCATCTTCTTCAGTTCGTGCAGCAGACTCGCCGCCCCGATGCCGATATAGACGGCGAAGTAATAAAATGCCGGCGAATAGAAATAGTCGCGCTCGCGCACTTCGCTCGACGAGAAGTTGAGAAACACAATCAGCCCCACGCTCACCACCATCGTGGTGACGAACAACATCACCCACGTCTTGCGGTCCTTCGTGTACTGGTCCACCATGCCCCAGATCCCCAGTGCGATCGGGATCAGAGAACCGACGTTCCACGCGCCCACCCACGACGTAAACAGCTGAAACTGGGTCTGCAGGTATCCGTTGAAGTGGGAAAACTGGAAAGCTATGCCGGCCTTGCGTGCCGTGACATCCATCGGCGGATACTGCTCGCGGCGCAGCACCCAGTAGAGGTTGCGCCACGTCTCCGGGTTACCCTCGTCGATCGACGGGTTGTGCCCCGACCGGATCATCAGGTAGAGGTGGACGCTGATCCCCAGCATGAACAACGCAGTCGATATCGCGGGAAAGCGGCGCTGCTTAGCCCACAACCACACCAGCGTCACCGCGTATACGACGAGAAAAAACACGGTCAGCTGGCCGTTTCTATAGAGGGTCGCGTCGGCGACGAAGATCGCCACCCCCACGCACCCGAGGATGAACTCGAGGTCGGTGAACCCCTTCTCACGCGTCATCAGCACGTAGAAAAAGATCCCCGAAAACGCCAGGATCGTCCCCAGGTGGAATCCCACGCTCATCGCCAGCAGGTAGAACAGGAGAAAAACCAGGTACGTCGACCGCTTCGACTTCGGGTTCTCGCCCCACTTCAGCGCCAGCCACGTCATGAACCCCATCAAAGCGTTGCTCATCGCGTACACTTCCGCCTCGATGGCGTTGTTCCAGTACGTGTCGCTGAAAGCGATGAAGAACGCGCCCACCAGCCCGCCGGCGATCTTGACCACCGCGTCGCTCTTCGTCTCCGTCTTGCCCAGCAATACGTCGAGGAAACGTACGACGAGCATGTAGACGAATACGACGCCCGCCGCCCCGCAGAACGCCGACAGGAAGTTCACCCGCTCGGCAATCGAGAAAAATGGAATGGGAAGCAGGGTAAAGACCCGGGCGACGATCACGTAAAGCGGCGTCCCGGGCGAGTGCGGTACGCCGAGGGTGTAGGATGCGGCGATATACTCGCCGGCGTCCCAGAAGCTCGAACTGGCCGCCATCGTCTTGACGTAGAGCACCAGGCTCACGATGAACACCAGCCCCGC
>CBDUWU010000174.1:0-7667 GCA_965371015.1 uncultured bacterium
CCTGCGTGTATTCGTATTCGATGTGCGGCTCGTCCACCTTGACCAGCGGGCGTTTGTCCACGACCACGATCGTTTCTGTCTGCCCGACGATGGTCCGGGTGAGTCTGGCATCCAGGCGCGTATCCCTGCCCGCATCGACGACCACGCCGGATTTGTCGATCTTGTCGAATCCCATCATCATCACACGGACGGTATAAATGCCCGACGGAACACCGCGGATCTTATAGCCGCCGTCGTTGAGACTCATCGCCCCCATGTTGGTTCCCACGAGAATGACGTTGGCGTAGGCGAGCGGTTTATTGTCTTCGGCGTCGGTGACAACGCCCGAAATCGACCCGGTTTGAGCGAGCGAAGTTGTGTTAAAAAAGCCCAGGATCGCCAGCACCGTCACGACGGCGGCCGGCGCTTTTCTGTAACACTTGAACATGCGCGAACCCCTTTCACGTACGTGTGAATCCGGTCAGGGATGGGGTCGGGGCGCACCGCGGCGGGGCCCGCGTCTGACGGCAACGAATCTGATCCGGTGGGGTCGGCTACCGGTCAACAACGAACACGCACGCTGTTTCCGGCGGTGGTGAAGCAGGTTGCAGGGGCTAACTATCCGGCGTAAATCGCAAACCGTGGTGGGGCATTCGACAAGGTGGGGTTACTCTGGGGAAAATCCGGGACCATCCGGAGAAATATCGCGGACGTCTTTTAATAATATATGGTTGCGCCTGGTCGATGTCAAACGTTTCCCGCCGGATCGAAGCAGCATGATTGCGTTTGCCGGTTTGAAAAACGGACAGACAGTCTCACGGTGGTTTGTTATCATGTACGCGTGAACTACGACTTCTCGATCTGCAAGGATTGCGGCACTCCGACCGCTTCACCGAAATACCGGCTCAGGGATTCCACGCTTTATATGTGCTCCGGGTGCGGACTCCACTACATCGATTACCTCGACCCCGATACCGAATCGCTCGGCGTTGTGGATTCGGAAGAGTTGACGCCGAGGCGCAGGGAGTACTACGACCGGCGGCACCGCCACCATCCCGATCGTTACCAGAGGCACATCGACCTCCTCGAGGGACACTGCGAGTTGCAGGGCGCGCGGGTGCTCGATGTTGGATGCGGAGGAGGCTTGTTCCTGTCACTGGTCGAAAAAAAGCAGGGAAAGGGGACGGGGGCCGACCTCTGGGACCCGGCCATTCAGTACGCCCGGGAAACCTACCAGCTCGACGTCCACAAATACCCCGTCGAACACTCGTTCTGGATCGAACAGTATCCCGCCGGGTTCGACGCGATCACCATGTGGGACGTGATCGAGCACGTGAATTTTCCGCTCGAGACAATTTCGGCGATCCGGGCCCGGCTCGCCCCGGGCGGACTACTCCTCATCGATACCCCTTGCCGTGATGCCTTCTTCCACAAAACCGGTGCGGCGACCTGCCGGTTGAGCGGCGGACGGTTCCCGACGCTGCTGAACATGCTGTATTCGCGTGCCCCCTACGCACATAAGCAGATCATCAGCACGGACGGAATGAAGTGGTTGATCGATCGCGCCGGTTTCGAGCTATTGAGGCTCGAAAGAATCTTCGAACTGAGTTCGCCCTGCGAGAACTACCTCAAGAAGGCTTTTCGATCTGCTGGCGTTGCCCGCGCGCTGGCTCCGTTCGCCAGGGCGTTTGTGGAAACGACACGCGTGAGAAACAAGATGCTCGTCGTTGCCCGCCGGCGATGATCCGGACACGACGACACCGTACGGGAAACCGGTCGTATCCCCGAATCGAAGAGATTTTCATGCTTGATCACGAGGGCGTGGCGCCGCTAAACTCGCTGCTGAATCATTGGTGGCCGACACCACCGCCAGGAGGGCACGTCCATGACACCGAAACGCAGCGACAAAACTTCCGGCAACGGCACACACAACGACAACCCGCTCCTCGAGCGCTCGATCGCCATGCTCCAGCTGGTGATGGACACGATTCCCCAGCGGGTGTTCTGGAAAGACCGCAACTTTGTCTACCGCGGGTGTAACCGCGTGTTCGCAGAAGACGCCGGCATCGAATCCCCCGAAGACATCGTGGGCAAAAACGACTTCGAGTTGAGCTGGAAAGAATCGGCGCCGTTGTATCGCGCGGACGACCGCGACGTGATGGAGAACGATCTTTCCAAAATCAACTACGAAGAACCGCAGATACGAGCGGACGGCTCACGGCTGTGGCTGCGTACCACCAAACTACCGATCAAGAACAACCGCAGCGAAATCATCGGGGTGTTCGGGTCTTACGAGGACATCACCGACAATACGCTGGTGGATGAGCGGCACCGGATACTGGAGGCCCAGCTGCGCCAGTCGCAGAAAATGGAAGCGCTGGGCACGCTGGCCGGGGGCATCGCGCACGACTTCAACAATATACTGTCCGCCATCATGGGGTACGGCGAACTCGTCCACAACGACCTGCCCGAGGGTGACCCACGCCGCGACGACCTCGAGCAACTGCTCCACGCTTCGGAGCGCGGCCGGCAGCTGGTACAGCGAATCCTCGCCTACGGCCGCTCGGGGCAGCAGGAGGCGACCTTCGTCGATCTCGACCCGGTACTCGACGACACCCTCAAGTTATTGCGCGCCACTCTGCCGTCCACGATTGATCTCCGCTCCGAGTTCGGGCCCATCGAAGGGATGGTCCACGGCAGCGAGTCCGACATCCACCAGATCGTCGTCAACCTCGCCACCAACGCCGCCTTCGCCATGGGCGAATCGGGCGGCATTCTTACCATCGCCCTGAAGATGGAAGCGCACAAAAAACCGGTTGTTCACCAACATGGAGAACTCGCGCCCGGTGATTACTTCCACTTCAGGATCACGGATACGGGGCACGGAATCGATCCCGCGCACCTCGACCGGATATTTGACCCGTTTTTTACGACCAAGGAAGTGGGTAAAGGAACAGGGCTCGGACTTTCCGTCGTAATCGGTATCGTATCGTCGATGGGAGGAGCGATCGACGTCAAGAGCAAGCCCGGCAAAGGCACGCGTTTCGACGTGTACCTGCCGCGCCTGGAGCGGCCCGACCAGCCCGTCACTCCACCCGCGGTGGACGATGTCAGGGGGACGGAAAGGGTGCTGCTTATCGATGACGAGAGACCCCTGGTCGACCTGGGAGCGCGCGTGCTGTCCCGGTACGGATACAAGGTCTCGGCGTACGACGATCCCGACGCGGCGCTGAAAGCGTTCACCAGAGACCCTGGGTCCTTCGATGTCGTGGTGACCGATTACACGATGCCCCGGTTTACGGGAATCGAGCTGGGCCGGAAGATCCGCGCACAACGACGAGACGTGCCAATCGTACTCGTCACGGGTTTCAGCGACGGGGTCACACGGGACGCGGCGCTGGCCGAGGGCATCCCGGGATTCGTCATGAAGCCGTACCGGGGTGAAGACCTGGCCCGCGCAGTTCGAGCGGCGTTGGACGCCGTTTAGTCGGCATTCAATCTCCAGCGAGCCGGTACTCAGTCAACAGCTGCTCGTTGATGGAATGCCGAACAGACGCCGGCCCCGTTCTCAGAGCCCGGCGATGGTGAGCATGTCGTCCACCCGAACGAATTTTTCTCGCGGTTTCCCCTTCGCCTCGCCCTGCTCGATTTCTGCGGCGTCTATCTTCTTCCATGCGTCGTAGTCGACGAACTTGATTCCCCTGCCTGTGAGCAGTTCGACCAGGGCTCCGTCTTCCCTGATGGTACACGGCGCAAGGCCTGGAAGGTCTTCGAGGAGGTGTTTGACCGTCGCGATGCTGCACGGCTTGTTGGTGCCAATGATCCCCGACGGTCCGCGTTTGATCCAGCCGGCGGTGTAGAGGCCCGCAACGACGGGACCGTCAACCGTATCGGTCACGCGGCCGTCGTCATTGGGAATGATCCCCCAGTCTTCGCGAAACGGCACGCCGGGGATAGCCACACCGCGGTAACCGACGCTGCGAAACAGGATCCCGCAGTCGAGCTCTTCCTTTGCTCCGGTTCCGACCGACTTCTGCCTGCCGGGCTCGCCGCTGAGTTCGTTGCGCTCGAGCATGACCCGGTTGAGCCGGCCGTCGCCGGCCAGTTCGACGGGACTTTCGAGAAAGTGGAGGAAAAGGCGGCGCTCCTTGCCTTCGGCCGGCCTGGCAGCGAATTCGGTGAGCAGCTTGTAGATCTTGACGGCGCCTTTGTTCTTCGGATCGTCGAGTTCGGCCTGGCTCTCCGGGTTGAGTTCGAGGTCGGGTTCCTTGACGACGATATCGCAGATCTCGAGCTCGCCGAGTTCCTTGAGCTCCTGCGCGGTGAACTTGGCCTGCGCCGGGCCGCGGCGTCCGATCAGGTGGATGTCCTTGATCTTGCTGTCTACCAGCGCGTCGAGGGCGTGCCCGGCAATGTCGGTGGTCTTGAGTTCGTCTACGGACTTGGCGAGAATGCGGGCCACGTCGACGGCCACGTTGCCGACACCGATGACCACGGCGGACTCGCGTGAGAGATCGAACGTACAGTCGGCATAATCGGGGTGACCGTTGTACCACGCGACGAATTCGGTGGCGGGGTGGCTGCCGGGCAGGTCCTCACCGGGGATGCCGAGATGGCGGTCGGTCTGCGCACCGCTGGTGAATATCACGGCGTCGTAATGATCGCGCAGCTCGTCCAGCGAGATATCCCTGCCGACTTCTACATTGCCGTAAAACGAGAACCCCGGCCGCGCCGCCGTCTTCTCGTACACTTTGGTGACATTCTTGATCTTGCCGTGGTCGGGTGCCACGCCGTAGCGGACGAGCCCGAACGGCGCCGGCAGGCGGTCGAACATGTCGACCTTGACCTCGGTCCCGGATCCCAGCAGCGCCTCGGCCGCGTAAAAACCACTCGGGCCACTCCCCACCACCGCCACGCGCGCGGGCATCTCATTTGTACCCAGTTTGCTCATTATAATTATCCTTCCTGCGACTACGGGACCCCGCAGGATCCCGATATATATCTCTTTTTTTGGTTATACTACAGCGTCTTGCGCCGTTTTTAAAGGGGCAATTATTCGGCGATTCCGGAAACCCGGAGTCGGGAAACAGGGTCAGCGCCGCGGCTGACTCCCAATTAATCAACGGCCGTGGCGGTGCTGGACCATCGTGGGGCTGGCGTGTTATATTGGGATTTCGTGATCCTTTTTCAACATACAGGGGGACGAACATGGATCTAGGACTCGAGGGCAAAAACGCCATAGTCACGGGCGGGAGCATGGGTATCGGAACGGCGATCGCCCTGACGCTGGCCGGCGAAGGGTGCAACGTGGCGATCAACTACCGCCGCCACGACACCGAGGCCAAAGAGGTCGTGAACCAGATCGAGGAGATGGGCCGCAAGGGACTGGCCGTCAAGGCCGACGTGGCCAGCTTCGACGACGCGGCGAACATGGTGAAGAAAGTCGTCGACGAGTGGGGCAGCCTCGACATCATGGTGTGCAACGCCGGTATCAACTGGGACGGCGTCATCTGGAAGATGACCGAGGAACAGTGGGACACGGTGATCACCGTCAACCTCAAGGGCTACTTTAACTACAACAGAGCGGCCGCCATGGTTTTCAAGGAACAGAAGAGCGGCAAGATCGTGAACATTTCGTCGATCAACGGGATGCGGGGGAAATTCGCGCAGACCAACTACGCGGCGTCCAAGGGCGGCGAGATCGCCTTGAGCAAATCGCTCGCCAGGGAGATGGGCAAGTTCAACGTCAACGTCAACGTGATCGCACCGGGTATGGTCATGACCGACATGGCCCGGAGTATCCCGCAGGAGTTCCTCGTCAAGGCAATGGACGAAACGGTCGTCGGCCGGTTTGCCAGCCCGGACGACTGTGCAAACGTCGTGGCGTTTTTCTGCTCGGACAAATCGCGCCACATCACCGGTGAAGTGATCAAGATCGACGGCGGTCAATACATATAAGGTAAGGGGACGACACAATGTCTAGAGTTGGAATCATCGGAATCGGACACGGCGTCTTCGGCCGGCGCAGCGACGCCACCGTTCAGGAACTGGCGTTCGAAGCCTTCCGTGACGCCGTCAAGGACGCCGGGATCGAGCGAAACGACATCGACGCGTCGGTGATCGGGTCGGTTCCCGAATACCACAAGCAGCGTTCGCTGCCGGGCGTCGTCCAGGAATACCTCGGCCTCAACCCCAAGCCGACGTGGCTCACCGAAGTGGCGTGCTCGTCGGGAAGCGCCGCCATCCGCACGGCGTGGATGGCGATCAAGAGCGGCGTACACGACATCGTCGCCGTAATTGGCTGCCAGAAGATGACCGAGCTGTCGACACCGGAGATCCTCGCGCTGATGGGCCGCGTGGGAGAGGTACAGTGGGAGTCGGTTTTTGGCACCACGTTCCCCGCCTACTACGCGCTCTTCGCCCGGCGGCACATGCACGAATTCGGGACGACCAAGGAACACCTCACCCAGGTGGCGATCAAGAACCATTACTATGGTGCGCGCAACCCGCTCGCACTCTTCCGCAAGGAGATCACGGCGGAAAAGGCGATGGCCTCGGACGACATCGCGACACCGTTCAACGTATACGACTGCTGCGCCAACGCCGACGGCGCCGCGTGCGTGATCCTCGCCAGCGAGGGCCGGGCGAAGGAGATCTCGGAGAAGCCGGTCTGGCTCGACGGCATGGCGTGCGCGACGGCGAGCATGTCGGTGCTGCGGCGCCCCGACCTGGTCGGGCTCCCCAGCGCGCGCGAAGCGGCCAGGATCGCGTACGAGATGGCCGGCGTGACGGCGGATGATATAAAAGTCGCCGATGTCCACGACTGCTTCACCATCGCCGAGATCCTCGCCTACGAAGACCTCGGCTTCTGCAAGAAGGGTGAGGGCGGACAGTTCATCGCCGACAAGCAGACCTACATTGGAGGAAAGGTTGCCGTCAACGTAGACGGCGGCCTCAAGGCCAAGGGCCACCCCATTGGCGCGACGGGCGTGTCGATGACGGTCGAGATCGCCAAGCAACTCCGCGGCGATGCCGGCGAACGCCAGGTGCCCGACGCCGATATCGGGCTCACGCACAACGTCGGCGGCATCGGTCAATACTGTTTCGTCCAGGTAATGAGGAGGGATTGAGTCATGTTTAAATGGTTCGGTAAAGTCAACTTCTCGCCGTATACCAAGGTCACCGAGTTCGCCCAGCACCTCAAGGACGGCTACCTGATGGCGTCCCACTGCAAGGAATGCGGCGCGAATTCGTTCCCGCCCCGCGCGGACTGCGGCGAGTGCATGAGCCCTGACTTCGAGTTCGTCGAGATCAGCGGAAAGGGCACGCTACACACTTTCACCAGGATCGTGGCGGCGCCGACGGGCTTCGAAGACGTGGTCCCCTACACGGTGGGCGTCGTCGACCTCGAACCCGCCGGGACCGGCCGTCTCCTCGCCTGGGTCGGCGAATCGTTCGACGAGGACGAAATCGAGATCGGCATGGAGATCCAGGTCGTCCCTCAGATCTTCGACGAGACCGAGGAAATAAAGGTCTACTACAGCCTGGAAAAACCGGACACGACGTGGTCCAAATCCAGTTCGGCGATGTAGTCTCGGGATCGTATCGATAACAAGAGGCCGGGTCCCGGGACCCGGCCTTTTTGGGTACATAATGCAGCACCATCGGGTAATCTGAAAATAATCATG
>CBDUWU010000175.1:0-7659 GCA_965371015.1 uncultured bacterium
AACGTTTTTGACGCCGCGTCGGCGGGCCATTTCAACCAGAGCGTAAAGCTCGTCCTGATGGCTGTGCACCCCGCCGTCTGACAGCAACCCGATCAGATGGAATGCACCGCTGTGGCCCGCGTCCATCGCGTCGGCCAGTACCCGGTTCTCGAACATCGATCCGTCGGCAATGGCGCGATCGATCCGCACGATGTCCTGGAAGACGACCCTGCCGGCGCCCAGATTGAGGTGGCCGACCTCGCTGTTGCCCATCTGGCCCTCGGGAAGCCCGACGTGCGGACCCGAGCAGTTGATGAGGGTGTGGGGAAACGAGTCCCACAGCCGGTCAAACACCGGCGTATTGGCCTGCTTCACGGCGTTCCCGTCCGTCTCATCGCGCCACCCCCATCCGTCCATGATGATCAGGACCGGTTTCTTGTTCATCGCGGTCTCCCGTCTAGTTGTTTTTCATTCGCATCTGCAATCGAAGCTTCTCGAGATTTTCAACCGCGTTCGGCGAATCGGGCTCGATTTCCAGCGCGCGCAAATATGCACGCTCCGCTTTGTCCAGCTCACCCGTCATCGCGTAGATCGACCCGAGCGTGATGTGCCCGTTCACGTAGCCGGGTTCCGTCTTCACCGCCTGTTCCGCCATCCGTCGAGCATCGTCCATACGACCGGACCGGATGAAGGTCACGGCAAGGTTGTTCATCGCATAGAAGTCATCCGGCTGCAGTTCGATGGTCTTCAAGAGCGCCTGCTCCGCTTCGTCCAGCCGGCCCAGCTTGCCATAGCACACAGCCATATTGTTGTACGCGCTGTGGAAACCGGGGCGCATGGCGACGGCAGCCTTGTACTCGTCGATCGCTTTGAGGTAGTCACCGCGATCCTGGTAACGCTGGCCGAGGTTGTTATGCGCGTCGGCGTTGTCCGGCGTGAGGTACCCCAGAGCTTCGAGTTTCTTCATCGCTTCGGCCGACGCTGTACCCGACGCCGTCGACGGACCGCTGGTCTGCCGCTCTCGCTGGAGAGTGGCGACTACGGTCGAACTCAACTGGTTTCGCAGCGCGGGTTCGAGGGCATCGCCGAGAACCTTACCGGGCATGTCGGCGGGACGAGGAAGGCCCTGCAGCGCGAGAATGGTCGGCGCTACGTCGAGTATTGTCGCTCCTTCGATGTGCCCCCCTTTGCGCACACCGTTGCCGTACATGGCGATAATGCCGTTGATACGGTGCCACTTGGCCGCGTTGCCGGCCCAGATTTCCGGGCGGCTCTTCAGCCGCGATTTCCCCGACTTGAAGCCGTGGTCTGAAACGACCATGAGGATGGTCTCGTCATCCATCCGGTCCATGAACCGGCCGAGTATCTCGTCCATGTACGCGTACGATTGCCCGATGGCGTCGCTGTACTTCCGGAATTCCCCATCGGAGATTCCCTCTTGTTGCGGCGGCGATTGTTGCATGTACAGATGGCCGACCGCATCGATCCACTCGAAGTAAACGGCGAAAACGTCCGGGTCGTCGTTATCGAGAAGGTGCAGGCTTACTCGCTCGAACGTTCTGGTGGAGGCATAGATCAGGATCAGGTTGTTGATCGAGTCCTTCGGGTCGAAGTCGAGCGAACGGTGCGCAATGAATTCGTCCCGGTCGATATGGATGAACCGCTCGCCGTCGGCATAAGTAACGTCACCGCCGTGTACGACGAGCCCGGCGACCTCCCCGGTCCGGCTCTCCGGATACACGGTCCCCGCCGATTCGCCGTCCCGGTCCTGGGGGGCGAAAGCGAGGTATCCCGCCTTGTCGGTAACCATCACGCCGTTGACCGGTTCCGCCGGATGCGTGGCGAGCCAGCCGACGATTGCCACGCTCCGGCCGTAGTCGCCAAGCATGTTCCAGAAAGCGTCGACCTTGCGGTAGTGCCTCGTGATGGGCACCTTGATGCCTGTTTTTTCGTCGACAACGGTGAAGTTGAGGATGCCGTGATCCTCGGGGTATTTGCCCGTGGCTACAGTCGTCCACAACAGCGGCGACAACATGGGTTCGATCGTCTGCAGCGGGCCCGTCGCGCCGTCTTTCAGCAGGCGGGCGAAATTCGGGAGCTCGCCCGCTTCGGCGAGCGGCCGGAGATTGAGCCAGTCGCCACCGTCGACGCCGATGATGATCAGTTTGCGCGGCGGGGTCGACGGGACCCCGCCGCCCGAGCGGTCCGCTTCGTCACCCCAGACGGGCATCTTGTACGTGCCGACGGTAACGCCGAGCCCTTCGAGCTCCCCGCGAACATTACCGGCGACCGCTTCGAGGTAGACTTGCCGATCGACCGACGCCGGGCGAGAGGCCGCTTCGATTTCGGCAGCGGCCTGAACGAGCCTTCGTATGGCCGCTTCGAAATCCTCGCTGAATCGTTCGTAAATCCTGCGTGAACTGCCCGGCGGAACGTCGAGTCCGAACTCGAACGCAACCGCGACGGGCTCGCCCGTTTCCGTCAACACATCCACCGCGCCGTACTTCGGCCAGCGAACGTCGACGCGGCCGGTGGGGTAAACAATAAAGTCCCGGGTGCCCGGCGGCACGAAGTGGTAGCCCGCTTCGTAGACGACCAGGTCCCCCGACCAGGTCACGCGCACTGCCTCGCTCCCGGCGGGCACACGCTTGACGATCATTGCACCGGCTATAACGGCCGCCACGACGAGAATACCTGCTATCCAGACCAGAATTCGTTTCATCCTGAAAGCCTATATCTTTGGCACCCGACCGTCAAGGCGGCAAGCCGTTCGTCCCTCACACCCGGCCCTTTGGACTGGCGAGTTGGAAATCGCGTGGAGTATACTGCGGACATGAACAACCACATCGATCAGAGTGACAGGCCGCCGGCCGCCGTCGCCGTCGTGGTTCTCAACTGGAACGGCCGGGAGCTGACGCTCGACTGTATTCGCTCGCTGCTCGACATGCCCACACCCGGCGTCGAGATAATCCTCGTCGACAACGCGTCGAGCGACGGGACGGTCGATGCCGTAAGTGCCGAGTTCGGCGGTCGCGTGACCCTCATCGTCAACGGCGACAACCTCGGGTTCGCCGGCGGCAACAACGTCGGCATCCGCCACGCGCTCGAGGGCGGGGCGGAGTTCGTCCTGTTGCTCAACAACGACACGGTGGTCGACCCCGGGCTCGTCGACCACCTGTTACGGCCGTTCTCGGGGGCTCCCGGCGTCGGCGTGACCGGCCCCAAGATCTACTATTATACGCCGGCCGACCAGATCTGGTTCGCCGGGGGGCAGGTGTATCTGGCCCGCGGCACGACGCGCCACATCGGCATCCGTGAGACCGACCAGGGGCAATTCGACGACGAGCGAGAAGTCGACTATATTACAGGGTGCGCCCTGATGGCCCGGCGCGAGGTTTTCGAGTCGGCGGGTTTGCTCGATCCCTCGTACGTCGCTTACTACGAAGACGTCGACTTCTGCATGCGCGCCCATCGGGCGGGCTATCAAATCCTGTACGTTCCCGGCGGCAAGGTGTGGCACAAAATATCGGCCAGCACCGGCGGCCAGCTGGGGCGGCGCAAAGTCACCCGCAAATTCAAGAGCACGTGGAAGTTCTTCCGACGCTACGCCCGGCCGTGGCACTGGTTGACGATTCCCTTCTTTTTCGCCGCCGACGTGGCACGGATCGCTTTCCTCGTCGCGGGTGGTCGCATCCGGAACACGGAGAATTCCTGATTATGAAAATCCTCATACTGGGCATCCAGGGACAACTCGGCCGTGACATCGAACACGCGTTGGCGGATCAGGAAGTGACCGGCCCGCTTTACGAGGAACTCGACGTCACCGACGGAGATCGCGTCGAAGCCGCCGTTACCGATGCGGCGCCCGACTGGGTTGTCAACTGTGCGGCGATGACCAACGTAGACAAATGCGAGACCGAACGAGAGCTGGCATACGACATCAACGCGGCCGGCGCGCACAACGCCGCCCGTGCGGCCGCCGCCGCGGGGGCGGGCCTCGTCCACATCAGCACCGACTACGTGTTCGACGGAGCCAGGGAGGGCCCGTACGTGGAGACCGACGATCCGCGGCCGCTGAACGTTTATGGCGAATCAAAGCTCGCCGGCGAACGGTTCGTGGCCCGGTCGTGTCCCGATCATTACATTGTCCGTACCAGCGGTCTGTACGGCACGCACGAATGCTGGGGCAAGGGTACCAACTTCGTCGAAACGATGCTTCGGTTGTCCCGGGATCACACGCGCCTCCGGATCGTCCGCGACGAGGTGCTGACACCGACGTTCACGGAAAACCTCGCCGTGCACGTCCGCCGCATGATCGAAAGTCGCCCCCCATGGGGTGTGTATCACGCGACCAACGACGGCCGGTGTTCGTGGTTTGACTTCGCCACGGAGATATTCCGCCTGGAGTGCGTGCCGATCGAGCTCGAGGGGATCACGTCGGCCGAATGGGGCGCGCCGGCGAGGAGACCGGCCAATTCGGTGCTGGAGAACGCGGCGCTGAAGAAAGCGGGGCTGGACGAGTTTCCCGGCTGGCGCGACGCGCTCGAGCGCTATCTTTCCCAACGCCGCCGGAAGCTTCGGGAGTCCTAGCAGAGTGCGAACTTCATCAAGAGCCCGACGCCGGCAACGACGAGGATCACCGGTAGCACCAGCGTCATCACAACTACCGGGAATACACCGGTCGCCACGACGAAAAACAGGACCAGCAGCGGGATCACCAGGAGAAGACCCACCAGGCCCTTCGCCGTCCACCACGCCAGCTTGAGCGGCAGCAGCAGCAGGACAACGAGCAACTTGAGAATCCCGACGAGGACGACGACGCCCACCGCCAGAACACCAAATATAAACAACAGTTCCAACATTATTACCCCTCCCGGTAGTGCGGGTGTGTCAACTTGTTCGTACGGATCGGGTACTGGTAAGTTACACCCCCGCACCCCGTTTATTCACAGGGTAGCGCCGGGATCAGCAGAGGGGATCGAGGCGCAGCACCATCGCGGTGGCCGAGCCCGGGCAGATTTCCAGGTATTCCCTGGACTCCTGGATCTCGCCGGGCATTTCTGCGCGGCTCAACTCGGTAAATCCGGCGTGTCCGAAGAAGTCGGGCACCGTCGTCGTCAGCAGGTATACGGCGTGCAGCCCGCGGCGGGCGGCCCAGAGGAGCCGGTTGTTGACGATTACCGCCCCGAGGCCGCGTCCCTGCTCGTCGTGTGTGACGACGACGGATCTCAACAGCCCGTAGCATCCGTAGACTTCTAATCCGCCGGCCCCGACGATTTCGCCGTCGAGTACGGCGACGATGTAGCCGTCGCCATACTGTTCCTCGAGCCCTTCGACGGGCAGTTGGGCGTCGACGAGCATCTTTATAATTGTCTCCCGGTCCGAGTCGACGGCGGACCGTAATTGCCAGTCAGGTCGGGTCATGATTCACCGTACTTCTTTCGCCTGTTTTTAACGGGCAGGTGCGCAACTCAATTATATCAACGCCACTGCCGATGGGCAACCGGGGCCATCGCCCGGTTTCGTGGCTTCTCAGTTGAAACACTCTAACTAGCTACATAACTATCGGTTGCATTAACTGATAATAATTGTGCTTTACGCTAAGACCATACTCCCTACCCGCCACGCTTTGACTTGATAATATTTTCACACAATGTGTTTAGAGTTGATTTCGCTAATGTTTTCACTTAAAGTGATGCGATCTTGAGGATTGCTCCGGCCATGGCCGGAGCAATGATATTAAAGAGAGTGAACATATCGAAGCCTTTGGCTTCTCCCTGTTACTTCATTGACAAACAACAAAAATGACGAGCGCTATCAATGGGCGCGCCAGGCCGGCATGCTGGGAACTATTCCCTTCCTGCTCGCCATTCCGCCGATCGCGGGTGTTTTTATCGGCCGGTGGATCGACGGCAAAGCCGGCACCGCGCCGGCGTTCCTGATCGTTTTTGTCGTTCTTGGTTTTGTCGCAGGGATTCGCGAAGTAGCGAACGTCATTAAGAAGGCAAATCAGGACTCGGACGACGACAAGAAGAGCCAGTCACCGGACCGATAATGGACCTCGATATTCTGAGAAGAGTACGCAAGACATCGATTGTGATCGGCGTCCCGATGGCGGTGATCATAACGACGTACTGGGGATTCGGCGTCGGCGGCGGCTGGATCGCCGGGATCGCCTGGTCGCTCGTCAATCTCTACTTCATCGGTTCACTCGTAAAAAAGGCTCTCACGACCGGAGACCGCAACGTCGCCGCGATCGTAGTCGCCGTGTTCATAAAATTCCCGGTACTCTATGCGGCCGGTTTCTTCCTGTTGTGGAACGGCTACCTGTCCGTCGCGGGCCTTACAGCCGGATTTACGTGGCCGTTCTTCGTGTTGGCGATGAAGGGTATGGGACGCTACTACCTCAAGCTGGATGAGACCCGCAGGAGCGCCGCGAACGAGAAGCCCGAAGATTCGGAAGGGAAACAGTTGCAAGCATGAACCCGATCGAACGCATATCTGATATGTTCGGCAACTTCGGGACCTTTGCCAGTTCCGAGGGTGTGCCCGAACTGCCCACCTGGATTTCGATTCTCTATTATTACTTCAGCGACAACGTAGTCGTCGCGTTTATGCACAACTGGACGGGGATGGTGTTCTCATACATCATCGCCGCGTTCATCGCCATTACGGTTGGCCTCGCAATGCGCAACCCGCAGATGATACCGGGGCGTTTTCAGAGCGTCGTGGAGATGCTGTTCGAAGGCCTTACCAATTTCATTCTCGGCATCCTGGGCCCGTCGGGCAGGAGTTACGTGCCGTTTCTGGGCACGCTGTTCGTTTATATTCTGTGCATGAACCTGGCCGGCACGCTGCCGCTGAGCATGTCACCGACAGCGAGTGCCAACACGACGGTAGCCCTTGCCTTGTGCGTTTTCGCTTATTCTCACTACATCGGCATGCGGCGTAACGGCCCGCTGGGGTACGTAAAGCACCTCATGGGCTCACCCAAGTCGGCCGTCGAATGGGCCTTCGTACCAATCATGTTTCCCGTTCATATCCTTGGCGAGATCGCCCGACCCGTCAGCCTGTCGCTGCGTCTTTTTGGCAACGTGACCGGCGAGGACGTGCTTCTCTACGCGTTTACCAGCCTCGGCGTCGCCGCGCTGGCATTCATGCATTCACCGGTCGGGATACCTTTCCAGGTTCCGTTTATTTTTCTCGCGTTCCTGACAAGTTTCATTCAGGCGCTCGTTTTCACGTTGTTGAGCACGATTTATATCCTGCTCTGGTTGCCCCACGACCACGAAGAAGAAGGGGCTCATTAACCATCCTTTCAAGGAGGCTGTAAGCAATGGATTCTTCTACTGCTCTCGGTTTTGCACTGCCAATCGGTCTCGGTCTGGCCGCCATCGGTAGCGGACTCGGCTTCAAGGGCGCGATCAGCTCCGCTATGGAAGCAATCGGCCGCCAGCCGGAAGCTGCCGGCAAGATCCAGACGGCGATGATCATCGGCGCCGGTCTTATCGAAGCCCTCACGATCTACGCGTTCGTGACGGTCTTCCTTCTGATGGGCAAGATCCACTAGCTGCTGGTTTGTCGGCGGCGGCGACAGCCGCCGCTAGCACGCAATATTTGCACTGCGTCACCCGCGGATTATCGTACGGGTGACGGGGCAAGGAGTTGACGATGCATCTC
>CBDUWU010000176.1:0-7655 GCA_965371015.1 uncultured bacterium
CTCATCCAGCGGCAAGTCGTAACCAGTCAGGTGAAGCATCGAATACAGCAGCATTCGGGCTGACTCCTGGATGTCGCCGATCGGCGTGGCGATCACGATCCAGCCGATTGATTCGCCGTCCCGGTAGAGTTTGCGCGAAACGGCGAGCAGTCGTACGTTCCGGGCGTCGGTGGTCACGATCGACCGCATTTGCTCGGAGGGATGCTCGAGTATCTCCCGGGCTTTCTTTTTGTCGCGAACGAGGGTGATCGGCAGCGAGATCTTCTCTGTCAACGGAGACTTGTAGACGGGCCTTTCCTGCGCGTCGTATACGACGACGTAAGACTCCTTGAGGTGCCGGTCGACGTGATAGGAAGCGTCCTGGAAGTCGCCAAAGGTCGCCGTGCCCGGATCGAACCGCCCCTCGACGGATGCCGCTATGACTTCGTGCGCGCGGTCGAGGGCGCGGAAAGCGAGGTGGCGGGCGCTGTAATAGGTGGTCAGGCTGAATACGAGCAACAGGCAGACAGTGGTCACCAGATACCAGAGCGACATGCGGGCGCGAATCGTCATCCGGCGTCCTTTATCGTATAGCCCACGCCGCGCACCGTCTGGATGATCTTGTCCGGGCCGCTGTCGCCGAGCTTCTTCCGGAGGTTCTTGACGTGAACGTCGACGAAGTTGGTCATGGTGAACAGGTCGAAGTTGTCGCCCCACACATGTTCCGCGATGGCGAGCCGCGAAAGCACGCGGTTCTTATTGTAAAGCAGAAACTGGAGGATCGAATATTCCTTGGGCGTGAGATTTACGGGTTCGCTGCCCCGCCGGACCTCGTGCGTGTTGGTGTTGATGGCGAGGTCTCTGACCGTTATTACCGATGTCTTGGTATCGCTCTTTCTGCGCAGAAGTGACCGCACCCGTGCGAGCAGCTCGGGCGTGGCAAACGGCTTGGTCAGGTAGTCGTCGGCGCCGGCGTCGAGGCCCGCGACCTTGTCCTCTATCTGGTCTTTCGCGGTGAGCATCAGGACGGGCACCCTGGAGCCTTCGTTCCGGACTTCTTTCAGAATCTGGATGCCGTCCATTCCCGGAAGGAGGATGTCGAGAATAAGGAGGTCGTATTCTTCGAGGAGTGCCTGTTCGAGACCGGAATCCCCGTCGAATGCGAGTTCGACCTGGTACCGTTCGCGTCCGAGCACGTCCTTGATCCGGATGGCGAGCGGCTTCTGGTCTTCGACGACGAGTATTCTCATGTTGGGTAGTTGGTGCTGGTATCGAAGCGGGGGAAAAGTACGGGTCCGGGGCCTCCACCCCCACCGTGGATTCCCCGGACCCTGAGTCTAACTTGATCGGAAGTGATTCACAAGTGACGAATAATTGGGCGTCACCGTGGAGGACGAAAACAGGATTCTGTCGCCGGGCCCGGCGCTGCCGGTGATCCCCTGAATATCACCGACAGACGCTACGGGCATCCGGTCGATTTCAAGCGCCGTGTCGCCCACTCTCAAACCAGTCCGATCAGCGACGTGCACTACATCCGTGATGACAACAGCCTGTCCATCCTCCGGCAGCGCGAGCTGCCTGGTAACGCCCTCATTGAAATTCGTCGGTGTAAAGGCCACTCGATCGCAGTCAGACCCACCCTCCGAACACATTCGGGCCAGCAAACCCGATTTATTCCTGCAGACGATCTGTCCGGTGACGTCGCCGGCCGGCTGGTCCCCACCATTCATTGACCGACCGACGACACCAAGTTCCGCCACCGCGGCGAGGGTTGCGTTCGAAGCGCTGGCCCCCGAGAAGTTTGCCAGGTCGAGCGCACCCGCCGCGGTGGAGAATTCCTGATTATGTCGTCTGTTTGATCTCATTGTTTTCTTTTCTGGTTTCGATTGCGTGACCGGCTCTCTGCTGTCGTGCAATCACAAACAAGATACAGGCGCAAAATGAAGGAATGGTGAAGCTCCGGCTGAATTCTCCTGATAGACGCATTAATCCATAACCCGCTGTTATATAATAAGAAAAGCCCCCCGGAAGGCCGGGGGGCTCGTGGAATTCGCGGGAAAAGTGAAACGATCAGCCGGATGGCGGGTACTTCTTGAACATTTTCTCAACCGCTTTATCGATGGTGTCCTTCTGGGTCCCGGGCGACGGTTTCCCGGAAAGGGCCTTGGTCGCCGTGCCGCGCCAGACGAGTTTGCGGGTCGCGGCGTCGATCAGGTCAACGATGAGTGTACCCTTGTGGTACGTGTTTTCCTCGCCGCCTCCCCGGCCCCACCAGCCGCCGTATCCCCAGTCGGCTGCCTCGACCTGCTGCTCCCCGCCCGCGTGGTAGACGACGAGCACGTCGGCGGGTCCATCCGCTCTGGTCAATCCCGACGATTCGAGCTGTGTGTCGACGGCGGACCGGATCTGCTCGTCGAGTGGCCCTTCGTAGGCGTATTCTTTACCCGGCGCGTCTTCCTTCATCCAGGCGAACGTCTTGTAGCCTGTGAAGTCGTTGTCGGCTTTGAAATCGGTGGAGACGTCGATCGACGAGCAACCGGTAAAGACGGCCAGGATAACGAATGCGATGATTCGCAGCATGTGGGAGTCCTTTAGATTTGCTTACATGTACTTTTTGAGTTTGTATTTCGACGCGAGTTCCGCGCGTTTATCGTCCGGGAGCGATCCCATATACTTTTTCCACCCGGGACACCAGGCGGCGTGGAAGCGCCACAACCTGCCCAGTAGCGAACGCGGATTTTTGTCGTACTTCGAGCGAAAACCGCAGTTCTCGCAATTGTGCTCGGCCATTTCGATCAATCCTCGTATGAAAGTGACGGATACCAGTCTTTGCCGCGGCCTTCCGGTGTAAGGTCGAGGACGTTCCACAGCGGCCAGAAAACGTCGACGTGGCGCGTATTTCCGGTGACGAATTCGTCGAACAGCAACTCGGAGCCCCAGGAATGGCGGATAGAGTCACCGCGGCGGACGAACACGTTGGCCATTGGCATTTGGTTTCCGCTTTCGTCCTCGCCCTGGTAGTCGAAGTTGTACGTGTTGTTCGATGACGACAGCATGCGCAGGTTGTTCCACCCGCGGCCATTGGCGAATTCGGTGATGCGCTCGATCGGCGACCTGGCGACGATGGCCATGCTCATTCGCTGCGTGATGTGGCCGGCGTTTCCGTTGAGCCCGTCTACTATAGAGGTGCACATGGTGCAGGGCTGCTCCTGGGTGGGGCCGTACATGAATCCGTACAGCATCAGGCTGTCTCTGCCGGGGGCGAACAGCTCGGAGAGTCTCGTTTGCTTGACGCCGCCATCGGGGCCGATTTCGTCGAAGAGATAGTCTTCCTTGATCGGGCCGCCGGGCGGGAGTTTCCGCCGGAGCGCGGCGACGTCTTCGGTCTGCTGGCGCAGCGCGTTCTCCGCGACGAGCAGTTCGTCGCGGGCCTTGCGGTATTCCGGGGATTCGTTGGGGAAAAAGCGGTTCTTCATCGTACACCTCCGCGGCGGTTCATCCAGGTACTAATTCCAGGAGTCCTCGATTGTACCAAAAGTGACGCAGAGAGTGTCGGACAACACAGCGGAGCCATTTGTCCAGAGTTCGCGCAGGGCGCCGCGGATTTCGCTTCGTTCAGTCCCCCGTGGGCTCGACGCCGCTGCCTTCGATCATCAACATTACGACTCTCTCCGGCGCGCGCGTGCGGTGGACGACTCCGCGGGGCACCATGATGCTCTGCTTCGGCCCCAGCTCGCGGGTCGTACCCTCGAGGTCGACGAGGAGTGTGCCTTCCACGACGTAGAATACCTCGTCCTCGTCGTCGTGTTTGTGCCAGTGGAATTCACCCTGGATGATGCCGAGACGTACGACGCAGTCGTTGACCCGGCAGAGGGTCTGGTTGAACCAGCGCTCGTCGCACTCGCCGGCGAGCTTCCCCACGTCGATCAGTTCGAGTGGTGAGAAGCGAATATCCTTGTTGATGTTGTAATCCTGTCTGTCGGTCATTCGTGCACATCCATGAGCAAAAATGCTTCGAGGCGACCAAGGGTGCTGACAGCACCCTCGTCCGTCCATTGAATTTCGATGATCAGGAGCCTGGCGTCGAAGTCTTCTGCCTCCACGTCGAGTTCCAGCGCGTCGCCGGGCACCTTTGTCAGCGCGCCCCGGCCTTCGACTCTCTCGCGGAGGGTGTCGAACAACGGGGGGAACGGTATCTGAAGCGTGGGGCCATCGGGGGCGGTGATGTCGATGCCGGGAACGCCGGACGACATGGTTACCTGGTACTCGACGTCTGCGATGGCAAATACGTGGGGCGACGCCCCCGACATGTCGAGGTAAACGGCGTCATTGTAACCGGCGATGTTCGGGGCGACGTCGGGCGAGTGCCTGGCAAAGTGATATACGTTCGATCGGCCGTGTTCCCACTCCGGGACGTAGCCGGCTCCGAGATAACCCACGATTCCGGGCGTGATCTCGTGATGACTCCGCATGTTACGCGATCCGTAACCCGGGATCGAGTCAATCCGGGCGGCGAGCGTGTCGTCGAACCACGGCGACACCGATTCCAGCCCATGGTTTTCGATGAGGTAGTTGAAACAGGCGCTGATCTCCCGCCGGTCGGGTCTTTCGATATCGTGTGAAGCCGGCGTCAACTTGCCGTCTGCGAGCAGTTCATTCGTCTCGAGCAGCGCGCGCAGCCGGTTTGTCTGGCTCGACTTCGAAACGCTGTAAGCTCCCCAGGGGCCGAACGACGCGGTGAATGCGACGAGGCACAGCGTCAGGGCGATGACCTTGATCGACCTGCGTTTCGAGATAAGGCCGTAAAGGGTGACGAACGCCAGCCAGCCCGTGAGGACGAGCAGGAAGTAGCGGAGCTCGGTGATGCCGTACTGGGCGATGCGTTTGTATATCGCGAGCAGGAGCATCACGATGGCCGGCAGGAGAAAGATGTAGAAGAGACGTGCGTAGGTATTGACCCACCGGTTCCCCGGTAGGCCGACCAGTGGATTGAGTAACAACAGCGAGAACAGGCCGGCGGCAGCGACGCTCGACACCAGCCATCCGATCCACCCGCTCGGCCACTCGGTGGTCACGACGACCTTGAAAAAGTACACGAGCAGGATGACGAGGTAGATCGCGACCAGCGGTGCGAGAATGTACTGCGAGAAGATCTTGAGGATGGGGGGATAGTCGCGACGCGCCGAAAGCTCTTCGAAGTCGGACGGAACGCCCCCGAGAAAGTACCACGTGTTAAAAATGAAAGCGATTCCCATCCACAGGCGGGGGTAGATAACGTCGCCGACGTTGGCGCCGAAGAGCTGATCGAGCGCCAGAATGGCAATACTGAGTCCGCCGAACAGGGTGGCGGAAAAAATCACGCCCGTCAAAAACCGCCGGAACAGCGTCTCATTATAGTGCCAGAAGCCGTTGGGGTCGGAGTGGCGGATATAGGGAATGACGGCGACGAGAAGGTGGAGCCCGATGTTGAGCTGGATGAAGCGCGAGTAAGCCTGCGCGCCGACGTCGGCGGGCAGCGAGAAGTAGTAGGCGGCGACCAGCCCGATGCCGGCGAGCTGGTAGACCCCGCGAACCTTGGGGCTGAAGGCCGAGCCGCGCCGTTCGGCCAGTAGCGTAATCGCGATCAACGCGGGAATGCCGATCTGCGACGCCATCAGAAGGCGAATCAACCGGGATTCGTCGCCTTTGTAGTCGATCAGGATCATAGCCGTGATTGCGGCCGTGACCCCGCACGCCATCGCCAGCGGAAACCGGAGGCCCGTTCGTTTCGCCTCTGTGGCGGCATATTCGATCGAGGGGAGTTTCAAGGGAGCCTGCTTTCTATTGTATACGCCAGCGGACGACCTGTTCGCCGCTCTCTCCCGTCACTATACCCCAGACCAACCGGTCGTCGGCAACCACCATCAGGGCCTCCGGCGGCATGACAACCGTGCCGAGGAATGCTCCCCGGGCTTCGAATACGTCGAATGTCACCGGCTCGCGCCACGACAGCAGAGGACGCTCGTCACCCTCGGGCCTCGGCGGAAAATCGTGCCATTCGGCCCGAACGTGACGGTGGACCCAGACTGTGCCGTCCTTACCCGCGTAGATATCCTTGAACCAGGGCTTCACGTCGGGAGGCGGCGAGTAGCCGTCGCCGTGCGACCGCGTGAAAAAGTTCGCCCACGCGCGCCACATATCCCTTTCCGGGCCGGGCAGTGGCTCCGGCGGAACGTCTCTGCCCAGCGAAGTGGTTGTGCTGTCGGAGTGGAGCAGTGTGATTGTATAGGTGTCGTTGCGGCCGGAGACGACGTAGCCGAGCGGGCTCCACGCATGCCGCGTCGAGACCACCGGATACCAGGTCGGCCCCTCCGAGGTCATGAGGACGAAGCTGGCACCGCTCTTGTTCTCACGCGGGAGCCGGATCCGGCCCAGGACCTCACCCGTCTGCGAGACCTTGACCAGCACCATTTCCAAATCGTCACCGCCTCGAAAGTCATCGGAGGCCGTGGCCCGGATGTAGAGGTTGCCGTCGACGTCGTACTCGAGCATCCGCCACGTGTACAACTGGCTGGGTACGCGGAAATCGCGAAGATATTCGCCATCCGGCGAGTAGAGGATGATCCGGTGGGGCGTGTCGAGGACGGCAAGCGTGCCGTCGGGCAGACATCTCATTCCCAGGATCTGCCGATATTCTCCGGGGCCCTCGCCGTATCGCCCGACGGCCCGGACGTAATTCCCGGCCATGTCATACTGGCGAACAGACTTCTGCTGGTGGTCCGCCACGAATATCGAACCGTCCGGCCCGACGGCCAGTGCCGCGATCCGGCCGAAGAGGTACTCGTCGGGACCGTCCAGCTCGCCGATTCTGATCTCCTCGACGAGTTCCGCGTCACCCCAGCTACCGGTTCCGCGCGAATCTCCACCCTCCCCCCGGCAGGCGGGAAACATCGTCACGACGACGATGCACGCGACGACCAGCGCCCACATTCTATCCCACGATGCGGAGCGCCAGGTACGGCGCGATATTGAAGAGGACAATGCCGGTCTTGTACAGGATTATGCCTTTGTAGTGGGTCTTGTTGAGTTGTTCCTGCGTCAGGTCGAAAATGCCGCCGTGGCATTTGAAGACCACCCCGCGGGCGGCCGCGTAGAACAACACCCAGAAGATGAGGATTCCCAGGTTAATGACGGAACACCAGGCGAGCATGTCACGAATCACTTCGAGAGTCATTGCGTCCTCCTGTTTTGATCGGTGCGGTTGTGTCAAGAATACGAGTCACTTTACCGACAGCCAATTTACGGCTTTGTCAAAGTTTCGAAACACCTGCACTTCACCCAACGACTGACTCTCGAGGAGTTGCTGGTACATTCGTGTCAGACCATAGTCCAGGTCGCGGGCGACGACGGCGACATTGTTGCTGAGACAACGCGCCGTCACAACTCGGGCGCTGATCCGGTCGATTTTAACGGGGATTTGATGCGATTCGGAAGGTGCTGTGGACAACCACGCCAGACTGAGTGACGCCAGAAGTAGAATTGAACGAAACAGCATAGGTATTAGATCAGGTATCTGACTCTTTCCTATCGTCGCTCAAGGTAAAGTCCATCGGGATTGCGACCACGCTTCTCACTGGTTGGCCTTCCATCTGTGCCGGTTTGAAACGGCACAGCAGGGATGCCGCTACTGATGGTGA
>CBDUWU010000177.1:0-7655 GCA_965371015.1 uncultured bacterium
TCGAACCCCCACGAGGTTACCCTCACTGCGCCCTGAACGCAGCGCGTCTACCAATTCCACCACTTCGGCCCACTGATTTCGTGAAACAGCAGGCTTGGCAGTAAGAAAGCCGACTAAAGCAAAAACCAAAGCGAAAAGCTCAGCTCGACTTCCAAAGAGAGATTAGTCAATTCAGGGGACCAAAGTCAACCGGATAATTGGGCCGGCCGGAGTAGTGGTGGCGGGCGTATCATATGATATATCATGGAGTTATGAGCTTGTGTCGAGTGTAATGGGCGATTCTGCGCACCTCGCGGTGATCGACAGTCGCGGACGTCCTAACATATAATATATCAACATATTACGCGGATACGAACGAACAGAATGTTTTATGGAGCATATATTATTTTATATCTTAACTTGTTTGCTATTTGGTGCTTGCATGACCCCCGTAATGGCGTCATATTGGCGTTTGAGTGGTGACGACCCGTCACCCGGGGACGTTAATCATCATGAAAACCATAGTTGTCAACAGGAAGGCGCGGCACGACTACCAGATCGTCGAAACGATCGAGGCCGGTATCGTGCTGCAGGGTAACGAAGTCAAGTCGCTTCGCGAGGGCAATGCGAACCTCCGGGATTGTTTCGCCGTGGTCGAAGACGGAGAGGTTATTCTGAAGGGGCTGCACATAAGCCCTTATTCGCACGCCACGTACGACGCGCCGGATCCGCGGCGCGATCGCAAGCTGTTACTCAACAAGATGGAGATCAAGCGGCTCGTGGGCAAGACGCGGGTGAAGGGGCTCACCCTGATCGCGTTGAAGTTGTACTTCAATCCGCGCGGCAAGGCGAAGGTGGAGCTGGCGCTGGCGAAGGGTAAACGCCAGTATGACAAGCGGCACGACCTCGCCGAACGCGACGCGAAGCGTGAGATTGAGCGCGCCACGCGGCGGCGGCGTTAGCGCCCTCGCGGGCAAATCAGGGTCGTCATCAATTGTGGTTTCTGCTATGGTCTGGCTTTCCACGCATCCGGGCGTTGCGGCGTCCGTAGTATACATAACGACAGTATGTTAAAAACGTTTTACATCATTCTGACGCTTCTGGTGGTTGCGCTTCCGGCGGCGGCGGCGCAGAAAACAGTGGTCGTCGCCTACGACGATGACCGTGCCCCCGAATCCCTCAAGGTCTGGACGCTTCCCGATGACGGAAGCATGTTGTTCTTCAGGGCCAACGACGTCGCCCGGCTGTTCCGCGCAACACAGTTCTGGAACGCCACCAGCCGCAAGGTCGTTCTCGGTGTGGGCAAGACGCGATTCGTGCTCACCGTCGATACCCGGGTGGTCGTGATTGACGGCGAACCGGTGATGCTCCGTACTCCCGTCAGGTACGACGCCGGATTTGTCATGATTCCACTCGAGTTCATCCTCGAGGTCGCATCCCACTATACGCCGTGGACGTTCTCGTGGGATGCGCAGGCGCGAACGCTCTCCGTCGGTGGATTCGGATACAACGTCGAAGGTGTGACTTTTTCTTCGGCCGCCAACCGCACGACGGCCACTATCACGCTCACCGAGCCGCTGCTCTACCACATGGACGCCAACACTCCCGGGCTGGTGCGCTTGAAGCTCTACGGTGGCCGGATCGACACGCGGCTGTTCACACAGCGCGAACCGCGCGGTCTGATCGACGGCGTTCGTTCCGAGCAGACCGACCGCGACGCATTTATATACTTCGACGTCAAACGGCACACCTCGCGTCTCCGGATCGATCGCGAGGAAAACCCCGACCGAATCGTCCTCATCCTGGAAAAGGGCGAGCTTCCCGAGATTCCGGAGTCGGACTTCGAAGGCAGCCGCGTGGTGGAGATCATCGACGAAACCACCGCCGAACGGCGCACCATCGAGATCGTCAAAATCGTGATCGACCCCGGCCACGGCGGCAAAGATCACGGCAAGACGGGGCCGAGCGGTCTGTTGGAGAAGGACGTGAACCTGATGCTCGCCGAGGTGATGCGCAACCGGATCAGGGAAAAGCTGGGCCTCGAGGTCATTTTGACGCGCGAGGACGATCGTCTGCTGTCGCTCACACAACGTACCGAGATCGCCAACGAGACCGGCGCCGACGTATTTATCAGCGTACACTGCAATAGCTGGTTCAGCGAACGGGCCGGTGGATTCGAGGCGTACTTCCTTTCTCCGGCCCGGAGCGAATCGGAGCGCGCCCTGGCGCGCTACGAAAACGCAGCCGGAGAGACGGTGACCAGTAATCCCGAGGGAGACATTGATTTTATCATCTGGGACCTCGTCCAGAACGAGTATATCAATGAGAGCAGCACGTTCGCCGAATTCATCCAGAAAGAGATGAGCGACCGTCTCCCGGTCCGGAACCGGGGAGTCAAGCAGGCGAATTTTGTCGTGCTGCAGGGCGCCAGAATGCCCGCGGTGCTCATCGAGACAGCCTTCCTGTCGAATCCGTCGGAGGAAGCGCTGCTCGCCGACCCGGACTTTCACCGCCAGGTGGCCGACGGTGTCGTCGACGCGCTTCGCAGCATGCAAAAACGTTACAAGTAGTCCGACATGAGTGAACCTGAATTTCACGAAGACGACAGTTATGCCTCCGGGGGCTCGCTCAAGGGGCGGCACCTCATGGCAATCGCCGCCGCGGCGCTGATCGTTGTGGCCGCGCTGTACTATTTCTTCTTCCTGGATCGCGGGGATTCCGTGAAGTTGCCGGGAACGGGAGTCGTAACCGAGGTTCCCGAGGGCAGCCGTACGGTGACGCTGTATTTCGCCGACATCGAGGATGCCGTTCTGGTGGCGGAGACGCGGCAGGTGGCCATCGGCCGCGGATTTGTCGAGCAGGCCGAGCAGGTGATGCGCGCGCTCGCCGCGGGGCCCGAACTCGAACTCGTCAATACGGTCGCGCCGGGCACGAAGATCCTGGCCGTCTTCTACGACCCCGATACCGCCATGCTGTTCATCGACTTCAGCAGTGAATTTGTCGCCGGTCATCCCGGAGGAGCGGCCGCCGAGTACCACACGGTTTCCGCCATCATGAGGACGATTTCCGAGAACTTTCCCGAGGTTGTCGCCGTGCAGATACTGGTGGAAGGATCGCAGGTGGGAACGATTGCGGGACACCTTAACGCGTACCGGCCGTTCCTGGTTCGCGACTGGAGATGAGTGGCATGGGCGACCGTCCGATAGGCGTTTTTGATTCGGGTATCGGCGGGCTTACCGTGCTGAAGGAGCTCCTCGATCATCTGCCCGGCGAGTCGTTTGTCTACTACGGCGACACGGCGCGGGTTCCCTACGGCACGAAGAGCGGTGACACAGTGCGCCGGTTTTCGCGCGAAAACACTCGATTTCTCCTCGAGCGCAACGTCAAGAGTATCGTCGTGGCGTGTAATACAGCTTCCGCCGAAGCGCTGCCGATGCTGCAGCGCGAGTTTTCCGTGCCGATTGTCGGGGTAACCGAGCCGGGGGTGCGGGCGGCGGTCGACGCGAGCGCGAGCGGGCGGATCGGAATCATCGGCACCGCGGGAACCATTCGTTCGGGCGCCTACCAGGCGGGGATCACCGCGCTCCGCGGCGACGCCGACGTGACGGCGGCGCCGTGCCCGTTGTTCGTCCCTCTGGCGGAAGAAGGGTGGACGGACCACCCCGTGACCGAAATGGTGGCCAGGGAGTATCTCAGGGAGTTTCGAGACCGCGATATAGATACGCTCGTTCTGGGCTGCACGCACTACCCGCTGCTCAAGCCGGTGATCGGCCGCGTAATGGGATCATTGGTGCGTCTCGTCGACTCGGCCGTGGAAACGGCCCGAGAGATGAAGAGGGTCATTCACAGCGAGGATATCGCCGGTGGGGGCGGAAACGGACAATTCTCGGTCGTGCTCAGTGACACCTCACCTACGTTCGAAGACATCGCGCGGCGTTTTCTCGGCCGGGACATACCGGAGATCGAACTGGTCGGTTCGTGACCGTCGATACAGCGCAATAATACGGAAGGCAACTCGATGAGAAAAGACGGCAGACAGGTCAATGAAATCCGCCCGGTCAGTATAGAGAGGGGATACCTCCGGAACGCCGAGGGGTCGGCACTGATCGAGATGGGGGGGACAAAGGTGTTGTGCTCGGCGACACTGGAAGAGGGGGTGCCCCGGTTCCTCTACGGCCAGAAATCCGGTTGGATCACGGGCGAATACGGGATGCTGCCGCGAAGCTCCCACGAGAGGATCAAGCGCGAAGCGGCCCGCGGACGCAGCGGCCGGACGTACGAGATCCAGCGCCTCATCGGCCGCAGTTTCCGGGCGGCCGTCCAGCTCGAAATGCTCGGCGAGATCACGATCATTATCGACTGCGACGTGATCGAGGCCGACGGGGGAACGCGGACGGCGTCGATCACCGGAGGTTGCGTGGCGCTCTATGACGCTATTTCGACGGTGGGCTATGCCGACAATCCGATGGATTACATGATTTCCGCGATCAGTGTGGGGATCGTCGACGGCACGCCGGTGCTCGATCTGAACTACGAAGAGGATTCGTCGGCGCAGGTCGACCTGAACGTCGTGATGGCGGAGAGTGGCGCGTATATCGAGATCCAGGGGACGGCCGAAAAGTTCCCGTTCACCCCGGATCAGCTGCAGCAGATGCTCGACCTGGCCAGGCACGGGTGCGACCAGCTGTTTGCGGTGCAGAAGGAAGTCCTGGGGATCGAGGACCGCTGAATATGTACCTCGTACTGGCGACGCACAACAAGGACAAGGTGGCGGAGATCAGCCGCATCCTCGCCGGGCTCGACATCGAGTTGTCGACGCTCGACGAATATCCCGGTGCGCCGGAGCCGGTGGAGGACGGCGAAACTCTCGAGGCCAATGCGATTAAAAAGGCGGTTGCCATCCGCGAGTTCACGGGCCGGTCAGCGTTGGCCGACGATACCGGCCTCTTTGTCGACGCGCTGGACGGGGCACCGGGAATTCATGCGGCTCGTTTTGCCTCGGGGCAGGAGCAAGGCAACGCCGGTTATATCGAGAACTACGAAAAGCTGCTCGAAGTGATGAGAGACGTCGACGACGCCGTTCGAACCGCGACATTCCAGACGGTGATGGCGGTGGCGCTGTCGAAGGAGGACGCCGGGTGGGCGCAGGATACGATCGATTCCAACCCCGACAGGGTATACGGCGTGCGGACGGATGACAGCCGCATTGTCGACTTGCTCGTCACCGAGGGATTTCTCCACGGCACGATTTCGCGCGAGCCCCGGGGCAAACGCGGATTCGGATACGATCCGGTCTTCTGCATCCCGCACTACAAGCGCACTCTGGCCGAATTGAAGGCCGAGGAGAAGAACTCGATGAGCCACCGCTACCGGGCGCTGGTGGAAATGCGCGCGTTGTTGATCCGGCTCGATCTGGCGGAGGAAAGCCGCGGGGCTGGATAATCATGACCGATCAATACGTGGTAGAAGCGGAACAGATCGTCAAGGCTTACAGCGGAGTCAAAGCCATCGACGGGATCTCCTTCGGTGTTCCGACCGGTGCGATCTACGGATTGCTCGGGCCCAACGGCGCTGGAAAGACCACGATGATCCGCATGTTGATGCGGATCCTCCTGCCCGACTCGGGGCGCGTGAGGGTGTTCGGGGACTCGCTCGATTGCGTCGACAAGGCCCGCATCGGGTATCTGCCGGAAGAACGCGGACTCTACAAGAAAATGAAAGTGCTCGACATGCTCACGTTCTTCGGCCTGGTCAAGCGGATGGACCGTAAAACGGCGCGAGGGAGGGCCGCCGGGTGGCTGGAGCGCCTCGCGTTGTCCGACTATGCCGAGAAAAAAGTGGAAGAGTTGTCGAAGGGAATGCAGCAGAAGGTCCAGTTCATTATCACCGTGATCCACGAGCCCGAACTGCTGATACTCGATGAGCCGTTTTCGGGGCTCGACCCTGTCAACACCAACCTGCTCAAGGACATCATGCTCGAGTATCACCACAAGGGACACACCGTGATCTTTTCCACCCACATGATGGACCAGGTGGAAAAGCTCTGCGAGAACATCTGCATGATCGACAAGGGCAGGATCGTGCTGTCGGGCACACTCGACGAGGTAAAGAGCGAATACGGGCAGAACGGCGTCACGCTGCGGTTCGAAGGTGACGGGTCGTTTCTCACGACACTCGATTCGGTGGCCAGCTTCAACGACTACGGGCACGAGGTGTTTCTGCGCCTCCACCCCGGCGCCGACCCCGCCGCGGTACTCGACGCGGCACGCGAGCGCCTCAACATCAAGAAATATGAAGTAGCAGTTCCTTCGATCCACGACATTTTTATCGAAAAGGCGTCCTCGAACTGAGCCGGTATGAACGCGATCCACGTCATACGCCGTGAATACAACGAACACGTCCGCAAGAAGAGCTTCGTCATCGGCACGATCCTGGTGCCGGTGTTCATGCTGGCTTTTCTGCTCATTCCCATCATGCTCGCGTTCTTCGAACCCGACGGGCAACTGTCCGTCGCCGTCGTCGACCACACGGGGAAATTCGGCACGGCCTTCGCGTCGTCGTTCGAGGACACCACGGACAGCGGCGAACCGAAGTACCTGTTCACGCAGGAACCCGCCACCGGGGCGCGCCTGGCGGAGCTGATCGAGGACCTCGACGAAGGGCGGCTGGGAATCATCATCGAGATTCCGGCGGATGTAATGGAGTCGAACCAGGCCAACTACATCACCAAGGAATACCGTGCGCTCCAGATGCAGGAAGATTTCGTCGGCCGTCTCACCGAACTGATGATCAGGGAACGGCTGGCGCAGGAAGGACTCGAGACGAACCAGGTGGCGTCGCTCACGACCCGGGTGGAACTCCGGGAGCGCTACATCAGCGCCTCGGGGGAGGTCGAGGAAAAGAGCTTTCTCATGGACTGGGGGCTGGTGTTCGGCTTTGTCATGATCCTCTACATGGCGCTGCTGACGTGGGGCATCACTATATCGCGCTCGATTCTGGAAGAAAAGGGATCGAGGATTATCGAGGTGCTGCTCAGTTCGGTGGAACCGCGCGACCTGCTGATGGGCAAGGTGGTGGGTATCGGCCTGGCGGGTCTCACCCAGCTGGCGATCTGGTCGGCCATGGGGCTGGTGGTGACGGCCTATGGCGGGACCACGACTTTTTCGATTCTGTCCCAGGTACACGTGCCGTTCTCGGTGTTCGTGTATTTCGTGGTGTATTTCGTCCTGGGTTTCCTCCTCTATGCGTCAATGTTCACGGTGATCGGTTCGATCTGCAGCAACGAACAGGACGCGCAGCAGCTTCAGGGCCTGGTGACGATGCCGATGGTGATCCCCATCCTGATCCTGATGGTCATCGTGCAGAGCCCGAACAGTTCTCTGGCGGTGGTGATGTCGCTGATACCGTTCTTCACGCCGATGGTGATGCTGGGCCGCATCGTCGTACTCGAGCCGCCGCTGTGGCAGATCGGATTGAGCATCGCGTTGATGCTGGTATCGATCTATTTCTCGGTGGCCTTCAGCGCCCGGGTGTTCCGCGTGGGGATCCTGATGTACGGCAAGCGGCCGAGCCTGCCCGAAGTGATCAAGTGGTACCGCTCGGCGGGTTGACATCCGGCGGTGCATCAACTTTTCGCCACAGCTTGCGAAACGATTCACAAAGGCGCGCCCGATCCT
>CBDUWU010000178.1:0-7619 GCA_965371015.1 uncultured bacterium
CCGCACCCCGAATAGACGAGCGCGCACAGCACCAGCGCCGTCCAGCGCGCTGTCCAGCGCGTGGATATCGACAGGGTGGATGTGGAGAACAGTTTATACATGGACGATCCATCGGGGGGCCAGAACCCGAGCTACATATCAAGATACAAGATTATGCCGGTTGGAATCCAGCACTGGAAGAGCGCCGGCGCTCACGGGGAGGCCGACGGCGGGTTCAGCTTTTCTTTCTGGCCAGCCGACGCTGCCGGCGGCGGAAAATACGCCCGAACTCCTCGGCGAGCTCGAACGACGCGTCTACGGCGCGCGGATTCCGCGAGTCCAGGTATTCGACATTGACGCCGAGTTTGTCCTCGGGAAAGCCGATCTGGCCTGCGAAAGAAGAAATACGGTCCCATACGCCGATGAGACAGGAAATCGACGCTTCCCGCATGCTGCGCGCGCCCTTGAGCATACGGTCGACGTCTCTCGGGATAAACACGCCCAGCGTCTTCTTGGCGAACGTGACGTCTTCGACCGTTACCAGCGGACTGAAGGTCAGAAATATTTTGGGGATCCGATCCCGATCCAGGGACCGCACGAGGTCGAGGAGAAGACAGCACATCCATTCGCTCTCGTAGAGAATCTGGGTACTGAAGAACTCGAAACCGCAATCGTTTATCTTTCCCAGCACGCGCTGCGTTTCGTCCATCGACGCGGGCCGCGCGACGAATTGCTGGCGCCGCGTGGGGATGATGATTCCGCCGCAACGAAAACCCCGATCGTGCGCAAATGCCGACGCCTCGCATACCTGCATCGCACCCTTCTTGTACTTCTTGTCACTCGTGTCTCCCCCCACGAGAAAGATGTCGTTGCACCCCAGCGCGGCGGCGTGATCGAGCCACTCGCCGAATTCATCGCGCGTACACATCACCGACACTTTGTAGAGACTGAGCGATTTGGCGGTGAGATCCTTGATCCAGCCGGCGAACTCGTCGTTCGACACGCGCTCGCGTTTGCGGCGGAATTCTCCCTCGTCCTGCAGGTCGGGCACGCTCACGGCGTGAAACGAGTTGTAGCATGAAAAGCTCTGCCGGAGGACGGCATACGCCTTGTCGCGGTCGTCCAGCGTCGGAGGACACGCTTCCAGAATGACGCTGGCGTCGAGTATCGTGGTTCGTTTGCTCATAAGGGTTCGTCCAGACTGACAAAGTAGCGAATTTTAGCAATTTTCGCACGCTCAATCAATCGGCGCCCCCATCCCGGACGGCCCCCGGGAGACCATACCCCCTATATGGTTGTTAATAAAGATGTTGCGCCTAGGCGGCCCAAGGACCGGCCCGGACGGCTCGTCGTCGGACGGCCGCCCGGACCGGCGCAGCTCAGTCGACCCGGCGGGACCGCACGCCGAAATCGACGTTGTCACCCACCCAGTCGAAGAAGCGTTGCTGTTCGGCCAGCTGCGCGCCGGGCAGCATTATCTTGGGGTCGCGCCACGTCACCATGACGTCGGCGTCCTGCGTCCACACCTTGACGCGCCGGCGTTTGACCTGAGTCTGCCAACTCTTGCCAACCACGGCGTTGGTATAGAGCAGCCGGATGGTCACGCTGCGCGCGAGCCGTTCCAGCGGCGAGACGACGACGCTGTCGAACCCGGTCACGTCGTCGCGCGACAGGTCGGGTATGCCGTCGCTTACCATGACCACGGCGACGGGTCGCAACACCAGGTTCTTGCTCTTGACGGTGTGCGCCACCTGCTCGAAGAACGCGTTGTAATCGGTAAACGGGTTGGGCTTCTCGCGGGGAAACATTTCCCGCAGTGTTGCCGCGATTTCGTCGACCGATTTGTTCTCGAACGTCTGGATAGGATAGAACGTCTTGGGTTCGTCGGCCCTCGCTCCGCCGATCGAGCTGACGAACAGGGCGTTCGGACGTTCCATCCCCCCCACTCCGTTGAGATGGCAGTAGATGTAATGCGCGAGAAAGTCGATCGAGTCGTCGAAGTGCGGACCGGCCATGAATGAGCCGCTCACATCCACACCGATGAACATCGACAATCTCGGACTGGTCGCAACGTCCGCCCTGCCGAGCAGATCACACCCCTGTTGCGTCAAAAGGACGGCGACGGAAATCGCCGTTATGAACGTTGTTGTTCGCATGACAATCAACTCCTCTGCACAGCCCGGCGCCTAGAACGACGGCTGACGTTCGGATGCCTCCGGTTCGTCGACCGGATCTTGGGCAATGTCCACCGGAGCCGGAGTGAGCGACTCGATGACCGGCTCGGTGCGGGGCCCGGAGACGTCGTCCGCGGACCGTTTCCTACCCGCCGCGGGCCGTCCGCCGTCGAGCGATTCCGACCCGTGCTTGATGCCCTTTATCAGGTCTTCCGAGTACTTGATCGCCTCGAGGCTATCGAAGGGCAGCCTGAACAGGTGCTGATTGATCACGCACAAAGTGCAGAAGTTGAGTCCGGCCGCCACGACCTGGAGCGGCGGAAGCAGAAGCGCCGATAGGAGCTCCTCCCCCTGGGCCTTGACCCATCCGGACTCTTTTTTCAAGCGCCGCCAATACTCGTCGGAAACGGCGAGTACCCGGGTTCTTTCCGATTTGCCCCGGGTGGCCGTCCGCAGTCCCCGCCCGTGGATGACCGCCATGATCGTGGGAGTACCCCGCGTCGCAAACAGAAACCACGTGAGGCTGCGCACACCGAACCAGACGAAACACGATATCGCGAGCGTCCAGAAAACACCCAGTTCGAAGTTAGCCGAATACTGGGCGAACCAGGGCACGAGCGAATCGACGAACTCCCGGTAGAGGAACACGACTTCGACGAACAACACCACCGCTTCGATCCCGGCGATCCCGGCGATCGCCGACGCGCTCTTGGTCTTGAATGAATCGACGAACGTCGACAACACCGCGTAACTGCCCAGCACCACGAAGAACAGAAACAAAAACAACGGCACCCGGACGAATGCCACCGTCATCGTCTCGCCCGTGATGTTGGAGAACGTATCGATCACCAGCGGTGTCATGACGTAGGTGAAGATCGTTGTTTCGACGAGACACCACGAGAGTGTCAACGCGACGGCGATCCAGGGAACCGGAGACTTGACGATGCTTTGCGCCGCCTGCCGCAGAAAGTGCGCCGGCATCAGCAGCACGTCCAGCACCAGGGCCCACGCGGCCAGCGCAACGAGACGAACCACGCCCGTCACAGACGCAACCAGCACCATGAGAAACCGGAACAGTCCGCCCCAGAACGACAGGATCGACTTGCCCAGATCCCACCAGGTAACAAAGAGCGACGTTACAAATTCCTGCCGCCTCTGGCGTACGGGTACGGTGAGCAAACCGGCGATGGTTGCCCAGCACCCGAGTATCACCGCCATCGCGGGCAGAAGCAGGAAGACGCGCTTGACGCTCATCAACCACAACTGGTCCCCGGCGCTCCACGCGAAGCTCACGAAGGACTCCTGAAAATACATCGGAAAAAACAACACCGACAAAACTACTTTGACGATGCCGCTGGATTCGGTAAGCATGATCGGTCCCCCATAGGATTGAGACATGCGTCCCGGGCGACGGCCCGTTCCGATTTAGCTTTGGTCCACATAGCGCAAATCCCACTCATGAGAATGGGATCCACGTGTGGTATAGCGATGATTCGGGACCGCTTCCGCATAATCCGTGCCCCCGGCGACGATCGCGTCGCAACGCAACCCACCTCGGTCAGACGTTTCTCATGGCAGCCGAGAATGACGGCGCCGCGACCACAACGTCGACGGTGAAACATCGTGTAATGCGCATGAGGACGGGCAAAACGCGGAAGTACTGAGAGCGCAAAACGGCTCGTCGTCGCCAACGGCGGTTACAGGGGATTCAACGCGGTGAATGAGTGCGGACGCTTCCCGCAACGAACGCAGCAGTACCGAACAGAACGCCGACGAACACCTCCGGTACTTCGGCGACGGCGGGAACGGACGGGATGACGGCGAACCGCCACACGGTCGTCGAAACCAGCCCGGCAATCATTCCGGCGATCGCTCCGGCGGCCGTCGCGCGCGGCCAGTACAGTATGCCGATGAGGCCGGGCAGGAAAGCTCCGGCGTAGAGAGCCCCGGCTAAAACCGTCAACTCGACGATCCCGAACCCGATGGACGGATAGGCCCGGGCGAGCGCGGCCAGCGCCACCGACAGGATGGCGCACAGCAGGACAATGCGGCGGGCGGAATTCACCGTGTCGCGGTGCCCTGCCCGCACCTGCGGCAGAAGGTCGCGTTGCAGCGCGCCTGCCGCGACGAGCAGTACGCTGTCGATCGTCGACATGGCCGCGGCGAGCAGCGCCGTGAGAATGACGGCTCCCGCCACAGGGCCCAGGATCTGCGCGTCCCCGAGCAGCCACGGAACGATCGCGTCCGTTCGGGCCGCCACTTCGGCCGGGACCCCGAATACGCGTGCGAGCAGGCCGATCGGCAGAAGAAAAAAATACGTCACCGCCACCAGGCCACCGACGAGCCACGCGCCGCCGCGCGCGGCCGCCGCGCTGCGTAGACCGTAAAAACGAGTCAACTGGCGCGGATCGGAGACCAGTTTCAGCCCCCCCGACAGTCCGATGCCCACGATGAGGAGGAGCGGCGCCGCCGTGGTGACGCGCAGCAGGCTGTAAGTGCCGCTCACGGTACTGTAAGTGCCGTCACCGTTCCTGGCCGCGTCAATCGCCTGCAGGCCGGCCCAGGTCGCATTCCACCCGCCGGCATGAGAAATAAGCGTCAGAGGAATCACCACTGCGCCGGCCAGCAGGAGAACGGCCTGCAGTGAATCACTCCACACGTCGGCGAGGTAACCGCCCACGGTTGTGTACGCCAGCTGCACGACGAACACGATGGCGAGCGCGTATCCAAACGGGATCCCCAGAAGCGCTCCCATCGATTCGGCGGCGCCGAGAAAAACGGCAGCCAGGAAGAACAGCGAATCGAACACGATCACACCCGCCGCGACGGCACCGGCCGCCGGCGAGTCGAAGTGAAGGCGAAAGAGGTCGGAGGGCACGACCGACCCCAGCTTGCCTGCCATTTCGTTGAATCGCGGCGCGATAAAAATCCATGAGAGGACGGCGAGCACAACCAGCACGGCGCCGACGATGAGCCAGGAAACGCCGAACGTGTAGCTCTTGGCGGAGTGGCCGACAAAACTGTTGGTCGAAACGAACGTGGCAAAGAACGACAGCGCCAGCAGTACCGTAGCGACATTGCGGCCACCGGCGTAATAGTCCTCGATATCGTGGGTTTGCCTGCGGGCGCGGACGGCAAACACGATGAGTATGCAGAGATAAACCAGGGGAACGAAGATTTTGATGATCATTTATCGGCACTCGTCCTATCCGTCGAGCAACCGTCCGATTTCTTCGTGCAGGATCCCGCGCCTGGTGAGACGACGGGTCCCGAAATCCACGATCGAAGAGGGCAACCGCCCGGGATTGGCAAACATGCAGATACCCGCGTCGCACACGATATCCATCGCGTCGACGATCGACGAGGGCACGTCTTGTGGCGAGAACGAGTTTCCCTGTCCGGAAAGGTTGGCCGAGGATCCGAACAGTCTGACCCCGGCCCGGTCTCCCGCTTCCAGGAGATGCCGGCTCATGCCCCCCATGTTCATGAACAGTCCGAGCTTGCCGCCGGACGACAGCAGATCCAGGCAGTCCCGCGGGACCGACCTGACCATCGCGCTGTTCCAGTCCGGCTCAACGAGTACACCGACCGGAAGGTCGGCTTCGACGATGCGGCGAATGACCTCGAGGTCTCCCTCAGGGGCGGATGCGCCGACCGCGTCCGCGAAGTCGTCCCAGGTGACGAGGATCGGACATGCTTTGTCCGGCGAACGCAGTTTGAGTTCGTAGATGCGTTCGAGCGGTGCGCGTGCCCCGGTGAGAAACGCGTAGGCAACGCCGAACGGGATCAACGCCAGGCCACCCCTTTTGATGACGTCCGCGGCGAGATCCGCGGCGTCGTCGACCGGCACCGGTCCCTTGTCGACGCCGGCCAACGTCACCTTGACCGTCGTTAACGGCCCGCGAACCGCTTCGCGGGGACTTGCTAGCTCACCACCGAGTCCGTCTTGAACCATTGTATGTACTCCATATCGAATTCGCCCGCGGGCAGAATCGGGATAATGTTGTGTTTGAAGCAGATTCCGTCCTCGCGCAGATCCGAGTTGACCTTGGACAGAACGTGCACGACGAACTCGTAAACCAGCGACTCGTAGTCCGTGCCTTCGAGCAGCAGAAACACTTGATAGTCGCCGGAGAGCAGGTGCCCCGCCGTCACCAGGGTAAACTTGGGCTTCCGGTTCCGGGCGTCCTGTTCGTCGAAATATTCCTTGAGACGTGCGACCAGCCGCGGTGTGTACCGGACCTCGCTGTATCGCCCGGGATACATTTCCAGAAGCACCAGGGCCTTCGACGCCGGTTGCAGTTCGAATTTCAACCGGCCGCCCTCGAGACGGATCTTTGCCCTGTCGGGTACCTTCCGCGCTTCGTGCGCGGCCTTCAGGTATTTTCTCAGTGTTTCGGCGACACGCGAGAGATTGCGGCTCAGTCCCAACCCAACGACCTCCGCCCCGCTCAGCTCTCCTTTTTCGGCCAGCGCCTGCAGCAGGATCGCGTACCGTTCCGGGTCTCCCCTGCCGGGCACGCGTAATTTGCGCATCGCCTGCGTCGTCTGCGGCAGCCACCGTTCCATCTCGAGGCTGCGGAGCGTCATGTCGTCGTTAAAACCGAGCGCTCCGGGCCCGGTTCCACCGGCTGGATGACTATCGTCCGGCATTTCGTCCCCCTGTTATGTGTGGACCTCTGTCCGCGCGATTCGAATCTTCAATACAATTGTAACGTATATACAGGCGCTGTCAAGCCTATTATTCGTATTTACAGACTGATCACGACCGACCGATAAGCGCTTTTTACGTATAAATTGATCATTAGCGCCGGTATTGTTGTATCGTTCTTCCCTTTTAGGGCTCTAAAAAGCCGAGTGGCTACACCATCTCATATGCATGCATACAGTATACCAAGGCACTATATCGCTTTTGATTAGTATTATTTCCGCTTATTAGACATATATAATACATATATCACTAATTTTATTCGTATTTATGGTATTAATGCATTGACATGATACTAATGATCTGCTATTCTTATACCATCAAGATGAGAGCTGAAACATGAATATGAAAACACGAATAACAGGGCGGGAACCGGGACGGTCGACCGACGGTCGTCTCAAATTGTTCGCGCGCAGGGGTAGGTTCTCGCCCTTCTACTCATTCGAAAGCCGCCGGGGTTCTGCCCCGGCGGCTTTCCAGTTCGGGGAGCGGCCGCCGGGACGACGGCGCCTTGCTCACAGACTTCGAGTCGTCGTGGCCCTGGTGACGGCGGGGATCATCGGAATTTCATTGATCGGCGTGCCCGTCCACGCATCCGGCAATACCCGGCCGAAAAAGAAACCCGCGCGGACAAAGCAGGTTTCGAGTTCCTCGAAGGGATCCTCCCGCAAATCGACCTCGCCGGCCAGCGGCTACAAGTCAAAATACAAGAAGAAAACCCCACCTCCAGCAGGCGGCCGCCCCCGGATTCAAAAACA
>CBDUWU010000179.1:0-7577 GCA_965371015.1 uncultured bacterium
CGGCGGGGGATTGTGGCGCAAGCAGCACCTGCTCGATCTCGAACGCGGTCGCGTCGGTACCCAGTTACCCCTCTCGTTCGATCGTTCCCCGTAACTGTGACGGCGGTCAAAAAAAGCGCCGCCCCCTCTAAAGGGGACGGCGCTTCGTAAAAACCACTCCGCTGGAATGGCTAGTGGAGATCGAAACCCGTCGGCGGGTGGATCTGCAGGTTGCCGCCCTTTATCCAGCCGGATGCTTCGTAGATCACAGCGGTGTCCGAAGTCGGTCCCGCGTAGATCGTGATCCGGTAGAAATCGGGGCACTCACAGTCGACCGACTCGACCGTTCCGTACTTGCCGAAGCCGTTCGCGGGGCACATTTCCGTCGGCGGATCCTGCTTGCCGCCCTTGCCGGGCTCGCCACCGTCGTCGATGTTGACCTCGAAGTAGTGCAGCGACGAACCGACGGTCACGTGGTCGGAGATCTCGTCGGGAACGTTGTTCTTCATGTTCTTGAACGTTCCGACGCCACCGAAGTCGATCTGCTTGGCGGGTGCGGGACGCGCCTGCACACACCAGCCCGGATCGTTACATTCGATCCACGCGATTTCGGTACCCGGGGGCGCGCTCGGCGTGCCACCGTGGAAGGTGAACTGACCCGCGGGGCCACGCTTGTTCGAGTGGGTCCAGTTGCCGCTCGGCTGCGGAGGCATGGCCGTGTTGGCGCCCGCCTGTCCGCCGCACGTGAAGCGGTTCATTCCGGAACTGCCGTCGGGGCAGCTGACACAGTTGCCCGATTCGTCGACGACGCCACCGGTCACCCGGCAACCCATCGGCGTGAGCTCATCGTCGATGGTCAGACCCGCGGCCAGCCACGCGAGCGAGGCCGGAATGCCGGTCAGTTCGCTGGAGGCGTCTTTCTCGGACAGCGCCTCGGCGGTCACCGCTCCGACGCCGGCGGGAATCTCGAACGACAGCTCGACGGTGTCCCAGTCGGGGCCGTCGAGGTTCTGGAACGGGTCGACGAAACGCGTGTCCGCACCGTCGATCGTCACCACAACCACGTTGGGACGGTCGGGCGCCACGCTGCTGGCGAACAGCGTCAGGCTCGCGTCGCGGGCGACGGTTGAAGCCATGAAATTAAACGTCACCGGAACGGTGGTGTCCAGCGGCGGATCGAACTGGTAGAACGCCAGGTCGAGGCCGTCCTTGATCTGGATGGCGGCCGTGTCGGTGCCGTTGTCGTAGATGACGAGAATTCCGGCGCCGTTGTTCCTGCAGTCGGGGCAGTGGCGGTCGTAGTCCATGCCGCCGATGTCGACCGAGTTCGGCCCGGAACTGACCGCGCCGAGGTCGGTGATGTCGGCCCGGTAGCACGAGCTGTAAGCGCCGCTGAAGAAGAGCGTCGGGCCGCCGATGAGCGTCCCCGTTACCGGGGTGCCGTCGACGGTGACTTCGGCGTCACCGTTCGAACTGGCCATCTGGCCTTCCCAGTACAGGATTACCTGGACGACGTCTCCGGGGACGTCGATGGTGATGGTGCCCGGCTGGACCACGGCGGGGTCGCCCCGCATGCCGACGCCGGCCGCCACGATGCCGGTTCCGGCGCCGAGCGGGATATCGATGTCCGTCAGCTCTTCAAAGGCCACCAGCGCCGTGTTGAACGACGGTCCGCCGAGGTCGGCGGTGGGGACTTCGGTGGGTTGAGGGGCATTCTGACACGAGTAAATGGCCAGCGACAGCAACAACAGCAATACGCCGGCACGTAGGATGGGTCTCACGGGGAACCTCCCTGTGTGTGCACTTGAATCTAAGGGAGCGGTCTGGGGGTGAAGATTGCGATCTCGACCGCTGCTGGATTAATTTAGGAGCAGGTCATTGTATCACAAACGGGGGGTACTGATCAAGCGCAGGTTCGGGATGCCTATTTCTGCAGTTCGAGGTAGTAGAGGTCGCGGCCTTCGGCCTCGTATTTGAGCTCGAAGTTGGTCTTGATCTCGGGGTTGAGGATGCGCTCGTTCTCCTGAGAACGGGAGCGGGACCACAGATCCTCGCCCGCTTCGACGAGGGTCCGCCGCAGCCACATGTAGTAGTCAAAGTTGTCGGTGGCGATCTCGATGCGGCCCTCGGGAACGAGGCGGTTGTGGAGCATACGGACAAAATTGTCCGTCATGTAGCGGCGCTTGTGGTGCTTGCGCTTGTGCCACGGGTCGGGGAAGTAGACGTGGAAAATCGACACGCTCTCTGCCGGCGTGAGGTGGGTGATCACTTCGACGGCTTCCGCCTTGAAGAAGAGAAGGTTCTCGAGTTCGCGTTTCTGCGTGCGCGCCCATCCGATCTTGAGATACTTCCAGATGTAGTCAAAGCCGATGAAGTTGATGTCCGGCTCGAGCTGCGCACGGGCGAGCAGATACTTGCCTTTACCCGATCCGATCTCGACCTCGAGGGGGCGGTCGGTCTCGAACAACTCTACTATAGAGGAGCAGCGCGTCCGGTCCAGTCGGTTGGGGCCCTTTGACGGCGGGCGATTGTTTGGGGACGTCGTCATATCGATACCATCATACAAAAAGCCCGGGCGCATGGCCCGGGCTTTTCGCGGACTCTGCAGTTACTTTTAGTAGCTGTAGTGGTCGGGCTTGTACGGTCCGTCCACGGGGATGCCGAGGTAATCGGCCTGCTCCTGCGTGAGCCGCGTCAGGCCGACGCCGAGGTGGGCCAGGTGGAGCCGGGCGACCTCTTCGTCGAGCTGCTTGGGCAGCCGGTACACCTTGTTCTCGTGCTTGCCGGCCTGCTCGACCAGTTCGATCTGTGCGAGCGTCTGGTTGGAGAACGACATCGACATGGCGAAACTCGGGTGGCCGGTGGCGCAGCCGAGGTTCAAGAGCCGGCCCTCGGCCAGCATCAGTATCGAATGGCCGTCGGGGAAGAGCCACTGGTCGTACTGCGGCTTGATGTTGCGGCACTCGATCTTGTTTTTCTTCAAACCGGCGATGTCGATCTCGTTGTCGAAGTGGCCGATGTTGCCGACGATCGCCTTGTCCTTCATCTTGCTCATCATGTCGTAGGTGATGACGTTCTTGTTGCCCGTCGTCGTGACGAAGATGTCGGCTTCCTCGAGGACGTCCTCGACGGTCTTGACCTCGTGGCCCTCCATCGCCGCCTGCAGCGCGCAGATCGGGTCGATCTCGGTCACGATGACACGCGCGCCCTGGCCCTTGAGCGACTGGGCGCAACCCTTGCCCACCTCGCCGTAACCCAGGACGACGGCGACCTTGCCGCCGATCATCACGTCGGTGGCACGGTTGAGGCCGTCGATCAACGAGTGGCGGCAGCCGTAGATGTTGTCGAACTTGTGCTTGGTCACCGAGTCATTGACGTTGATGGCGGGGAAGAGGAGTGTGCCCGCTTCTTCCATCTGCGCGAGGCGGTGTACACCCGTCGTCGTCTCTTCGGACACGCCCATCATGGCGGCGGCGACGGTGTTCCACCGCTTCGGGTCTTTCGTCAGTTCTTCGCGGAGCACATTCAGAATCGCGCCCCACTCTTCCGCGTCGTTCTCTTCGTCGAAAGCCGGAACGGCGCCGGCGTCCTCGAACTCTTTGCCCTTGTGGACGAGCAGCGTGGCGTCGCCGCCGTCGTCGACGATCAGGTCGGGGCCGCTGCCATCGAGCCAGCGGAGCGCCTCGTTGGTGCACCACCAGTACTCTTCGAGCGTTTCGCCCTTCCACGCAAACACCGGCACGCCGCGCGGGTTGTCGACGGTGCCCTCGGGGCCGACGACGACGGCGGCGGCCGCGTGGTCCTGCGTGGAGAAGATGTTACAGCTGACCCAGCGCACGTCGGCGCCGAGTTCGACGAGCGTCTCGATCAGCACCGCCGTCTGGATCGTCATGTGGAGGCTGCCCATGACTTTTTTCCCGGCGAGAGGCTTATCCGCCGCGTATTTCTTGCGGACCGACATCAGGCCCGGCATCTCGTGCTCGGCCAGTTCGATCTCCTTGCGGCCGTGGGCCGCCTCGTTGATTTCGGCGATCTTGTACGGAGGCCTTCCGGCCTCCACGGCGGCATCGAATGCATGCATCTTGTTATTCACGTCTACACTCATTGTTATCTACTCCTCAGGTTGGCCGAAACGGCGAACAGGTTGGGGCCTTTGGCCTCCGGTGCCGGGGGGATCGTCTGAAAACGCCCCGTTCCGAATCCGGCGGCTTCCAGGTACTCGTTGATTTCATCTTCAGAAAAACCCAGCCACACGTGACCGCGATCCATGCGGTACTCGGTGCGGTCGTGCGGCAGCATGTCTACGATCAGAATGCGCCCTCCGGGACGCAGGCAGCGCGCCGCTTCGCTTATAGCGGCCTCCGGGTGCTCGATATGATGGAGCACCAGCATCATTGTCGCTACGTCGACCGACCCGTCGTCGAGCGGGAGCGATTCCAGCTCGCCCGGCATCAGGTCGACGTTGTCGAATCGGGCCAGGCGACGGCCCGCCAGTTCCAGCATCGACGCCGACGCGTCGACGCCGATGACACGGCTGACGAACGGTGCCAACGCCTCGGCCACCGTCCCCGTTCCGCAGCCCAGGTCGGCTGCTACCCAATCGCTGGGCACCAGGCCGATCAGCGCGAAAAGGTAAAAGTGGCTCCCGTAGAGCTCGTCGCGGATCTCGTCCCAGTGCTCGCTGCTCTCGTCGAAGAACTCGCGCGAGCGGCTGCGGCTCCGGGCCAGCACGCTCTGCAGTCGCTCCAGGTCGAGCTGGCGGGCCGCCGATTTGTCGATCTCCACGCGGGTCAGCGCCCACAGGTCTCTTGCCACCGTGTCCATCTCGTCGATGATCGCGTGGTAGAGGCGGCGGGTTCCGTCGGCCCGAGCCTCGACCCAGCCCCGGTCGAGCAGGATCTTCAGGTGCCGGCTCACCGTCGACTGGGGGAGCTGGAGGACCGCGCACAGGTCCGAGACCGTCAGTTCGCGCTCCTCGAGGAGGGCCAGCAAGCGGCAGCGGGCGCTCTCGGCCAGCGCCGCCATGTGCTCCAGAATTATAGGTTCCGTGTGGTTGATCATTATGCATCCGTCCATCCGGATTAAAAGATATAGCAATTCCAGGCGGTTGACAAGGGTAAAATATCCATTTTGATAAAAAATCTCGATTTCCAGGTCATTTCCGGAGCAGCGACCGGTTGCCGAATGGCTGTGGGCTTGCTATCTTAATGAGGCACTTCTGGTTCTCTGTGGGGGCGATCTGGCTTCGACGGGGTTGACGGAAGCGCAAGCTGCGTGTCGAGCCATGTCACTGGACTCGTAAATCCCTGTGGCACAAAATGTAAGTGCAGACAATCAAGTCGCACTGGCTGCTTAATTGACAGCCCGTCCACGCCGGTTGGGTAACCAGGGCCGGTAGTTGGGCGTCATACTCTGGTAACTAGCGGCAAGGGCGTGCCCGGGCCCCACCCGCGAAACCTTACGGGCTGGTCATCTGCTTTTCTTGTTCGCGGTGAGGGCAGATGACGAGACTATACCGCGGACTACACACGTAGACGCTTGCCTTACCGCTTCTTCGGACGCGGGTTCGATTCCCGCCGCCTCCACCAGTCTTAAGTTCCGCTTCGAGTTTCATGGTTCTATCAATCTTGACGACTGGCTACGAGACAACTTTGTCCTGTACGTGGGACGGTGCCCGAATGCGCGATTGACTGGCAGGTCGCTGACTTGGTAGAATTATTCTGTATCCCATACTTCCTCAGGCGCTCGCTGGATCATGGCAGTCCGTCTCGACCGCCTGAACTGAGCACCAGCGTACTTGTGACCGTCGTGGGTGATTGCTCCGACGCCACGGGAGGTTGCCATGCGGCGACTCATATTGATCCGACCTATTATCGTCCTCGTCCTCGGCGCGGCCCCGACGATCGACGCCTCGCCTCCCGCTCACTTGTGGAGCCAAAGTCACGGAGGCACCCGTGCCGATGATGTCTTCGCCTCAGCGGTGGATGCGGCCGGCAACGTGTTCATCGCGGGGGGGTTCGAGGGGACCAGGGATTTGGGCGGTGGCTCGCTGGTGAGCGCGGGCAGCTACGACTTCTTCCTGGCCAAGTACGACGCCAATGGTATCCACCAGTGGAGCCAGCGCTATGGCGGAACTGCCAGTGACTATGCGCACGGAGTCACTGTAGACGCGTCGGGCAACGTGTACATGACCGGGGAGTTTGCCGGCACGGTCGATTTCGGCGGCGGTGGATTGATCAGTGCGGGCTATGCGGATATTGTCGTGGCGAAGTATGACACCGCTGGCGCCCACCAGTGGAGCCAGCGATTCGGAAGTACGGGCTTCGATCTAGGCCGCTCAGTTGCGACAGACGCCTCCGGAAATGTCTTTGTGTGTGGCCAGTTCCAGGACACGGTGAGCTTCGGCGGAGGCGCATTGGTGAGTGCGGGGCTCTGGGACATATTCCTGGCGAAGTACGACACGGCCGGCACCCAACAGTGGAGCCAGCGATTCGGTACGACGTCGCACGACTATCTATATGACGTGGCGTCGGATGGCAGCAATGTCTTTATCACCGGCCATTTTACGAACACCGTTGATTTTGGCGGGGGCGGACTTGTCAGCGCGGGGTCTGACGACGTCTACCTGGCCAAGTACGAAGGCGCCGCGGGCGCACACCAGTGGAGCCAGCGCCTAGGCGGCACGGACGGCGATTTCGCGTACGGCGTGGCTGTGGACGACGCCGGCGGGGTGTTCATAACGGGTGAGTACACGAGTGCGAACCCGGATTTCGGCGGAGGCCCACTGCCGTCCGCGATCCACTACGACATGTTCGTCGCGAAATACGAAGCGTCGACGGGCGCTCACATGTGGAGCCACGGATTCGCAGAAGCGGGTTACCAGCGCGGCTCGGATCTGGCGCTGGACAGTTCGGGCAACGTTTTCGTGGGAGGATGGATGGCGCAAACCGTGGACTTCGGCGGAGGCCCGCTGACGAGTGTGGGCCGTGACGACGCTTGTCTCGCGGAATTCGACACTGATGGCAATCATGTGTGGAGCGCAAACTGGGGAAGCACGCTGGACGACTACACGGTATCGGTCGTCGTCGATCCGTTGGACAACGTGATCATATCGGCGGGTTTTAAGGAGACCGCCGATTTTGGGGGCGGTCCATTGACGTTCCTCGGCGGCGCTGACATCGCGCTTGTTAAGTACGCGGGTAACCCCGCCACCGGCGTAGGCGGTACGCCGCCAGGCTACGTGCTGTCGTTGAGCAACTATCCCAACCCGTTCAACCCGTCGACGACGGTGAAATACACAGTGCCGTGGCGTGGCCTGGTTACGGTGACGATCTACGACGCGCGCGGGTCGCGGGTGGCCTCGCTGGTGAGCGGCGAGCACGACGCCGGTTCGTATTCCACGCATTGGGCCGGCCTGTCTGACGCGGGCGCCGCGGTATCGTCGGGCGTGTACTTCGCCCGCATCGAACACAACGGCACGGTGCGGTCTAAGAAAATGGTGGTGTTGAAGTGAGTGCCCAGCGAAAGGCGTGTTGATCGAGTCGGCTGAGAGGTTGACCTCGCCCCCCGAGATCGGTCCACATCGTAAGTGGTAGTTT
>CBDUWU010000180.1:0-7520 GCA_965371015.1 uncultured bacterium
CTCCTTATATTACAATAGTTATAATCGCTGGGCAGATCCTGCCCCGTGGCATAACACTTGCGCTCAGGGTCAATGCCATGAAATTCGACCGCGCATACCGACTGACAATGTGCCTGTTTTTCACAGTCACCGCGCTGCTGGCCGCCTGCCCGCCGGCCGGCGCCGACGGCGGCGCCGCCCGCGTTCTGCGTCTCGAATCGATCGAAGTCACCGGCAACACGCACAACGATCCGGAAATCATCAGGCGGCACACGGGACTCGAACCCGGCGACGCCGTCACCGCCGAGGCACTCGAAGCGGCACGCCGGCGCCTCCTCGCCACCGACTACTTCACCGATGTCACGCTGTTCACCCGTCCGGGCTCCGAGCGCGGCGCCGTCATCCTCGTCGTCGACGTCGAAGACCGGAGTTTCCCCACGTTCGAGACCGGCTTCGGCTACCACGACCTGTACGGGTGGTTTCTCACGCTCGGCGGTCTGCGTTTCGACAACCTGTGGGGCTCCGAGTCGCAGCTCCGCGTGGGCGTGCGTCTCGGCTGGCGCCTGGCCGGCGTCGACGCCGACTGGCAGCAGTCGCTCGCGCGCGACGGATTCTACGGCCTGGGCGCGAGGCTCTACGCGTACAACACCGACCAGCGGTACTGGGCTCCCGTCGGTGCCGACGACGGACAGTCGCCGCCCGCTCCCGGCGAGGGCGGCGACGCGGGCGACTGGCGGGAATTCCGGCAGGAGATCGGACGCGCCGGGGCCGAGGCGTCGTTCGACGTCGGCCGCCGCCGCTCGGCGCGATTCTCGTTCGGACTCCGCGCCGAAACGATCGACCCCGACAGTACCTTCACCGACCGCGAGTCCGGTTTCGAATTCGGCTACCGGGAACTCCCCGGTCCGCAACAGGACAACGTCGCCGACGCCGTGCAGACGGGGCTGTTCATGCGCGTCGTTCACGACACGCGCAACACGCCGGTATACCCGTCGGCCGGTTCGTTCGTGCGCTTCTGGATCGTGAGCAACAATACGTGGATGGGCGGCGATCAGACATTCGCCAAAACAGTGCTCGACCTCCGCAAGTACGTCCACGTCGGAGGCGGCTGGGTGCTCGGCGGCCGCGCCGCCGGCGGACTGGCGTCGAAGAGCACGCCCTACTACGACCGTTTTTATATCGGCGGTATCTACTCGATCCGTGGCTTCGCCGAGCTGAGCTTGTCGAATCCCGGCGGTGACGACGGTTTCTGGCTGGCCAACTTCGACCTGCGCTGGAGACTGGCGGGCGGGACGAATACGATGCCGCGCGTATCGGGTCTGGTATTCCTCGACGCGGGACAGGGATACCGCCGGGACGCGCCGTTCAGCTACGAGAATATCAACGTGGGCGCGGGCTACGGAATCCGGTTCCGGTTGCCGTGGGTAGGCACGCTCGGTTTCGACATGGGGTTACCACTCACCGACCCGCGGACGGGAAATCCGTTCTGGTTCCACGGGTCGATGGGATTTTCTTTTTAACGGGGGACGCTCATAAAGACGTGAGCAGGCTGACCGCAGCAATTGTCGTTTTTCTGGTCGGCGCGACAAGCGCCCGGGCCGACGAACGCCCGGTCGTCGCCGAGGCGTCGACGTATGTCGTCGATGGCGGCATCGTCTGCGACGTGCGTTGCGGCGGAATCTTCTCCGAGCGCGTCACGGGCACGGTCAAGAGCGGTCTCCCCGCCGTAGTGGAACTGATCTACAGCTTCGAGACGCGCGGCGGCGAGACGGTCGCGAGCGGAATCCACTCCTTCGCGCTCGGATACGACGTCTGGGAAGACGTGTATTCGGTGACGGCCGGCGATTCCACGTCGACATTCGACGGCACCGGCGGATTCGACGCAATGAAGGCGGCCGTCGAACACATGCGCCGCGTGCCGATTGCCCCGGCCGGCGGCCTGGACCCCGCGCTGGAATACACGGTGACGCTCATCGTCGCCGTCCACCCACTCACCGTCGCCGAAAAGCGGCGCGTGGAAGGGTTCGTGGAAGAAAGCATGGGGGTATCACACGAAACGTGGCGCGAGCAGGCGCTGAGCGTCAACGAACTGATCAACCGGTTCTTCTCGCGCAACAAGGGTGCGTCGAACCGCAGCGAAGTTTTCCGCTCGGCATATTTCGAACCCGGCGAACTGCCCGGTTCGAAGTATCCCGTCGAAGGCGGAGGCGGCGGCTGGTTCGGCGAGACAACGGTTGCAATGGAATTCGAGGTGCGATGATGTCGATCAGAATGCGGCTCGTCATCATGTGCCTGGTGGTCGCGCTACTGCCGGCGATACCGCTGACGCTCGTCGTGAAGTCGCTTCTCGACAAGTCGTTCGACATCGGGCTGCACGCTTCGGTGGAGGAGTCTCTCGACAGCGGGCTGTCCGTGTCGCGCAAGCATCTGGGAACGCTACGTCGCGACTTCTCGCTCTACGTCCAGCGGACGGCCGACGCGATCGGCGACGCCCGTCCCGACTCCACCGAAGCCGCCTCGGTACTCGCCCGCATCGTCGGCGCGTCGGGGAGGGTCGATGGACTCCTCGTCGCGCGCGCCACGCAGACGGACGGCGGCGAATTGCCCGGAGGGTTGAAGGCGTTCGCGGGACACCCCGTGCTCGAGGGTCTTCTCGAGGGAACAGACCTGATCGGCGACAACTTCCTCACGCCGGGGAGACTCACGTTTGTCGGCGTCGAAGACCGGTCGTCGTTCATCGCGCTGTGGAACCCGGAGTCGCGGGATATGCCACGGCGGTGGCGCGCCGGCGACTATCGCGTACTGTTCTACAAAAAAGTCGACCCGGAGTTCCTCGCCGACGCCAACCGGCTGATCGAGGGGCGCCAGAACATCGCCGCGCTCAAGTTGCTGAGGCGGTCGCTCGAAGACAGCTTTTTCTATCCATTCGTCATCATTTACGCCGTGTGTCTCGCCATCGCGCTGGCGCTCGCGCTGCTCATGGCAGAGCGGCTCGCCGACCCGATCCGTCGCCTCGTTCGCGGTGCCGGCCAGGTCGCCGCCGGCGACTGGAACTACCGCCTCGACATCCGTGCCGGCGGCGAAACGGGGCACCTCGTCGACGCGTTCAACGAAATGGTCACGCGGCTCGATACGCAGCACCGCCGCCTCTCCGACATGGAAAAAATGGCGACGTGGCGCGAGATGGCCCGCCACCTCGCCCACGAGATCAAGAACCCGCTGCTTCCGATCCGGCTGACTATCGAGGAGCTGCGCGACATGTACCGGGGCGACGACCCTCGCTTCAAGGAGATGCTCGAGAACAACACGCGCATCGTCGGCGACGAGCTGGACAGCCTGCAGAAGCTGGTCAAGGAATTCTCGTCTTTCGCGAGGATGCCCGACATGACCCCGGTGCCGGGGTCTCTCGAGCAACTCACCCGCGATGTCGCCCGGTTGTATCCGCAACTCGACGTATCGTTCGAATCGGCCGGCAGGCTACCGGAGTTTCCGTTCGACCCCGACCAGATCCGGCGGGTGCTGGTGAATCTTTTTGACAACGCGGCATCGGTGGACGCCACGCGCATCGACGTTTTGCTCGGCGAGGCCGACGGCGAGGCCGTGCTGACGTTTGCCGACAACGGCCCGGGGATCGGAGGCGAAAACCTCGGCCGAATATTCGACCCGTATTTCACGACGCGCGAGGAAGGCACCGGCCTGGGCCTCGCGATGACGAAGAAGATCGTGCTGCTCCACGGCGGCTCGATCATTGCAACGAGCAGACAAGGCGCCGGCGTGACCTTCGAGGTCCGCCTGCCAATTCATTATATTGCCGACCGTAACGGGTGACGCCCACAGGAAAAAGGAGCTGACATGAGCGGACGTATATTGATCGTCGACGACGAGCCCAATATCCGGAAGACCATCGCGATGATCCACAATAACGCGGGGTGGAAGACCACCACCGCCGGCGGCGGCAGTGAGGCCCTGGAGCTACTCCAGTCCGGCCGCTTCGACGTCGTCTACCTCGACCTCGGGATGCCCGGAAGGGACGGAATCGAAGTGCTCCAGGACATCAAGCTCCACCGACCCGACCAGGTCGTCGTGATTCTCACCGGCCAGGGCTCGATTGAAAAAGCGCTGGAAGCAACACGACTGGGCGCGTTCGACTTCCTCGAGAAAGACTGCGGCAAGGACAAGATACTGCTCACGTCGCGAAACGCGCTCGAACACGTCACTCTCGCCGACGAGAACCGGCGGCTCCGCGACCGCGTTTCGAAGAAGCAGGAATACATCGGCTCGGGCGAAAAAACGCGCGACCTCCTCGAGCAGATCAACCGGGTGGCGCCGACCAACGCCCGCGTGCTGATACTCGGCGAATCCGGCACCGGCAAGGAACTGATCGCGCAGGCCATACACGACCGCAGCCAGCGCGCCGGCGCGCCGTTCGTCAAAGTCAATTGCGCCGCCATTCCCGAAGAGCTCATCGAAGCCGAGCTCTTCGGCACCGAAAAAGGCGCGTACACCGGTTCCGTCGGGTCGCGCAAGGGTAAGTTCCAGGCGGCCGACGGCGGGACCCTCTTTCTCGACGAGGTCGGTGACATGAGTACGCGGGTGCAGACCAAGGTGCTGCGCGCGATACAGGAGGGCGAGATCGAGCGCGTGGGCAGCGACAAGATCGTGTGTGTCGACGTACGCGTCCTCGCCGCGACCAACAAGGACCTCACCGCCGAGGTCGCGTCAGGCCACTTCCGTGAAGACCTCTATTTTCGCCTCAACGTCGTGCCGCTGAACGCCCCCGCGCTGCGCGAGCGCCCCGACGACATCCAGCACCTCGCCGAGACCTTTCTCGCCGCGTACTGCGCCGAAAACGGCTTGCCGCTCAAGCGCTTCGATCCGAAGGTCATCGAGCTCATGAAGCGATATCCCTGGCCGGGAAACGTGCGCGAACTGCGCAACCAGGTCGAACGCATGGTGATCATGGCGCCGGGCAGGGAAGTGTGCATCGAGGACACGAGCGCCGAGATCCGCGCCGGCGTGCCGCCCGTCGCGCTCTCACGGCGCGGCGAACGCGTCGAGGACGTCGAACGTTCGCTCGAATCCGGCAGCGGCCCCGGGCAGGCCGCTGCCCTCGCCGTCAAGTCGAAGACACTTCAGGAAGCGCGGAGAGAGTTCGAGCGCAACATGGTGCTCGACGCACTCGAGCGGTGCGACTGGAACGTGTCGCGCGCCGCCGACGAACTCGGCCTCGAACGCACCAACCTGCACAAGAAGATCAAGCAGTTCGGACTGAGCCGGAAGTAACCCGCATCACGGCAGACTGTCGAAGAAATCGACGATTCCCGTCTTCAGCGAATATTCGGCGCCTACAATAAGAAGCTCGTCTCTTTGAACCATCTCATCGAGGATGCGCGATTCCTGACGCAAATGGACTACCGTATTGTGGATGTTGTTCCGGACCGCCTGGTCCACCCGGTTATCCAGTTCATCCCCGGTCTCTGTCACCGGCAACTCCGTCACGGACGGCCGAAGCTTGTCGATAATCGGACGCAGATTTCGCGACAGCTCTCCGGTTGGCCCGTCGATTATCTCCAGGGTAGCGCGAACGGCTCCGCACCGGGTGTGGCCCAGAACCACAACGAGACGGGCACCGAGCCGCTCGGCGGCGAATTCGATGGTCCCGACCTGGGAGGACTCGGCGATGTTGCCGGCGACGCGGATAACAAACAAATCGCCCAGGCCCTGGTCGAAGATGAATTCCACGGGCACCCGCGAGTCAGAGCATCCGAGAACAATGGCAAACGGTTCCTGTCCCGCCAGCAACTCCATCCGCCGTTTCTGGTTCGTGAGACTGCTTTTACTCTTGTCACCCGACACGAAGCGCCGGTTCCCTTCTTTCAGTCGTTCGAGTGCCTCTCTCGCGGAGATCATCGATCTGCCCTTCTGTTCGAAAGTCTACGGCCGCAACAACCACAATTGCTTCTGAATGGATTGACGGGTCAGGGTTCGCCATCGTTCCAGCGTTTGCCGCCGACAGTTCCGAAAGGAACAAGAATCGGCAGGATGATGAACACGTTCCACCTGTTGATCCCGAGCCCTTCCGCCCCCCCATAAGACCAGGCCGCCCACACGAGGCACCCGGCGAGCATCACATACACCGGGAGCATCAGCTTCCAATACGGTGTGTCGGGATGTTTCCAGGGCGCGGTTACGATGATCAGGATCCCCGCCAGCCCGGCGAGCGCCAGGCCAAGTCTGCCCTGCGTCGCTTTCGCCTGGACCAGCATGACGATGGACAGGATGACGACCCAGATGAAGCCTCCGCTCCATCCCGCGATCCACCCCAATTTTTCTCCGTTTCTTTTCACGACTCCGTTCCCTCTGGATTTCCGGATCGGTACCAACGCGCCTCGACTTTTTCGATCGTAGCCAGCCCCTCGACAATGGCGTCGTCAATGAGCGGCAGAAACGCTTCGATCTTCTCCTCGGTATCGACGATCTCCACCACGATCGCAAATCTCACGTGCCTTTATCGTGACGCCCCATACTTTAACAAATTATCGCTGCAATTTCTTCCCCGGCTTACCCGCCGCAATCCGTGCCGATGCTTCACACCGTCGTGAATCCCGCTCACACCCCGCGCCGTTTCCGGTAGGACCGCCCGCGAACCGGATGCGTCCTAACCAATTATTATTAAATGCCTTGTGATGTTTTCACCCGAAAGACGGGAAATGGCACGTTTGTTGGTTATACAAGTCTGTGTTAGAACAAAACCGGCGCCCCTGGCATCGCGCCCCTATGAAAGGTAACCCATGTTGAAACACATCTACGAATATCAACCGACCGTCGCGCTCCTTCTGGTCGCGGCCACGATCCCCATCTTCGCGGCCCCTCTGTTGGCCCACGAAGTGACTCGCGAAAAGGGATTCTACATCGGAGCCCGTTTCGCGGGGTCGACGCTCCACGTCGACGACGACGGCGACCAGACCTTCAAGATCAAGGACGACGGCGGCGCGTTCTTCCTCATCACCGGCTACAGCTTCAACCGGGTGTTCTCGCTCGAGTTGGCCCTCGGCGGCGCAGGGCACGAGACGTCGGTACCGGCGATCGACGCGACGCTGGGCACCTTTCAGTTCTTCCTCCACTACCGCTTCCGGCCGGGTCACGCCCTGCGGCCTTACGTCAAAGGGGGCCTCGGGGGATACGGGCTTCGGCTCGAGGAAACCAGCGGCGCCAACGTGCGGATCGAGGGTGGAGGGGTCCCGATCGGAATCGGCTGCGACTACTTCTTCTCGAATCACTTCTCGCTCGGGCTCGACCTGACCCACAATATCATCAACTACGACACCGTCACCATCGACCTGGGCGACGGCGCCACCACGGGCTTCGAGATGGACGAGGCGGGCGCCATGACCAATATCGGGCTGACCCTGACGGGCTATTTCTAGGGCTGTCAACAGTACAATTCCTTGCTATATAACAGCTTAAGGCCACTGGGGCCCGCCGGGGTCTTCGGTTGTTGCGGGCACACATTATGCGTCAACCCGGACCCGAGCGGCCAA
>CBDUWU010000181.1:0-7497 GCA_965371015.1 uncultured bacterium
CGAAGACGAAGACGAAGACGAAAAGGACGAAAACGAAGACAAGGCGTCCAAGACGGGTTAGTCCGGTCTTCATTCCCACAATTGGATCCGCTCTGCTGCGGCGTTCGATGCGTTGAAATCCGAAGCGCATCGGTATTGCGCCGCAGCAGCAGCGGGCAACGGGCGCCCATAACGTCCGTAAAGAATCCGACTTGACCCGCCGTCACGGAGGCCGTAATATACCGGGGCGGTGAATCATACATTGCACCATGGGCGATTAGCTCAGCTTGGTTAGAGTGCCTGCTCGACACGCAGGAGGTCAGTGGTTCGAGTCCACTATCGCCCACCACTTACGACACACCGGCCGGGCGTCCCACGGACGCCCGGCTTTTTACCACAGGTCCTTATCATGGTTCAGATCAAACTGCCCGACGGATCTACGAAATCGTTCGAAGGCAATGATGTGACCGTTGCGGAGGTCGTCGAGTCGTTCGGCGATTCGTGGAAACGCCAGACCGTCGCCGTAGAATTCGGCGGCCAGGTGTACGACCTCCACCAGATGCTTTCCGGTGAAGGCGACTTCCGGCTGCTTCGGGATTCGGACGAAGAGAGCCTCCACGTTCTCCGGCACACGGCCGCCCACGTCCTTGCCCACGCCGTCCAGGACTTGTTTCCCGGTACCAGATTCGCCATCGGTCCGCCGATCGAGAATGGTTTCTATTACGATTTCGATGTGGAAAAGCCGTTCACTCCGGAAGACCTCGAACGGATCGAGAAGAGGATGAACGAACTGCTCAAGGCCGGGCTGCCGATCGGGCGCGAGGACTGGGAAAAGGACCGTGCCGCGGAACATTTTGGCCAGATCGGCCAACCCTACAAGGTCGAACTCATCGAAGACCTGCCCGGCGACACCGTCTCATTATATACTGTGGGTGGATTCGTCGATCTGTGCGCGGGACCCCACCTCGATGCGAGCAAGCGCATCAAGAGCTTCAAGGTCCTCAAATCGGCGGGGGCTTACTGGCGCGGGGACTCCGACCGGACAATGCTGCAGAGGATATACGCGACGGCGTTTTTCAAGAAGAAGGACCTCGACGCGTACCTCGATCAGCTGAAAGAGGCGGAGAAACGCGACCACCGCAAGCTGGGCAAGCAGCTCGATCTCTTCGAGGTCAACGAGGAAGCCGGGAGCGGACTTGTTTTCTGGCTACCCAAGGGCGCCGTCATCCGCGATATCATGGAGCGTTACCTCAAGGACGAATACCGCAGGCGCGGGTACGAACTGGTCTTCACCCCGCACATTGCCCGCGGCGAGCTGTGGCGCACCTCGGGACACTTCGATTACTACAAAGACCACATGTTCACCATGGACGTGGACGGGCAGGAATACGTCGTCAAGCCGATGAACTGTCCCGGCCACATCCTCATCTACAAGCGCAAGCTGCACAGCTACCGCGACCTCCCCATCCGGTACGCCGAGATGGGCACCGTTTACCGTTACGAGCTTTCCGGCGCCCTCCACGGCCTGTTGCGGGTGCGGGGGTTTACCCAGGACGATGCCCACATTTTCTGTACCCCCGACCAGCTTCCCGTGGAGATCGATTCGACCGTCGATTTTGCTCTCGACGTACTGCAAAAGTTCGGATTCGAGAATTTCGACATCGAATTGAGTGTTCGCGACCCCGAGAACACGGAGAAGTACGCGGGTTCGGACGAGGAGTGGGAGATGGCCGAGACGGCGCTGGTCGAGTCGCTCGACAGGAAGGGCCTGAAGTACAAGCGCATGGATGGCGAGGCCGTGTTCTACGGCCCCAAGATCGACATCAAGGTGATCGACGCCATCGGCCGCAATTGGCAGTTGAGCACCATCCAGTTCGACTTCAACCTGGCACGCCGGTTCGACATCACCTACGTGGCCAGCGACGGCGAACGCAAACTGGTTTTCATGGTTCACAGGGCGCTCCTCGGGTCGCTGGAGCGGTTCATGGGGATCCTTACCGAACACTATGCGGGGGCCTTTCCACTCTGGCTCGCGCCGGTACAGTGCCGGGTCCTCCCGGTCATCGCCGATGCGCTCGAGTACGCCCGCGAGGTCGAAGCCCGGCTCGCCGGCGCCGGAATCCGGGTCGATATCGACGCCCGCGACGAGAAAATCGGCTACAAGATCCGGGAGGCGGAGCTCCAGAAGGTCCCGTACATGCTCGTCGTCGGCGGGCGGGAGGCCGAGTCCGGGGCGGTGGCGGTGAGGGCCCATTCGAAGGGAGACCTCGGGAGCCGGCAGCTGGACGATTTCATCAAAGAAGTGGTTGACGAAGCTGCCAGTAATTAATACTATACGAGCAACTTACCGAACGGGGCCGGAAACGGCTGCCGCCGGCTTTGAAAAACAAGGCAAGAAGGGCCACGGCCCTCACCAGCCGTCACATGAGCGGCTAGGTTTCTGAAAGCGACGCGATTTGACGCCACGCCCCGGAGGCGGGCCCGGAGCGCGTATGACGGATGCCTGGCGTCCGTTTTTTTTATTTTGGGATGGATTAAAACACCAGGAGGAAAAGATCGCTGCTAAATACAGTAGACAGCCTCGGATACGCGTAAACCGCATGATACGTATTCCCGAGGTGAGGGTGATTGATGCGGAGGGCGAGCAGGCAGGCGTCATGGCAACGGACAGGGCCCTCGCTCTCGCCGAAGACCAGGGGCTGGACTTGGTTGAAGTCTCGCCCACGGCCAAACCGCCAGTCTGCCGGATCATGGATTTCGGCAAATTCAAGTACGAGCAGAAAAAGCGGCAGAAGGAGACGAGAAAGAAGCAGCACACCATCCAGGTCAAAGAGGTGAAGTTTCGCCCGAAGACCGAAGAGCACGACTACCAGTTCAAGAAGCGCCATGCGGAGGAATTTCTCGAAAAAGGTTACAAGCTGAAAGTTACGATGATGTTCCGCGGACGGGAAATGGACCACAGAGAACTCGGGATGCGGATGCTCCAGAGGCTCGAAGTTGATCTCGCGGAAGCCGGAACGGTTGAGCGGGCCGCGAAGTTCGAGGGGCGGTTAATCGTGATGTACATGGCTCCGGTCGCGGGCAAGGTCAAACCGAAATCGAAGCCGAAGGCGCCAAAACCGAAGACGGAAGCACCGGCGGCGCCGAAGCCGGCGGAGCCGGAAACGACTGCGGAGCCGGAAACGACGGAAAGCACAGATACTCCAACCGTGCAGACGCAACCAGCAGAGGAAGGAAACGATGCCGAAACTGAAGACAAATAGAGGGGCTCGTAAGCGCTTCAGGGTGACCGGTACCGGCAAGGTGAAACGGAGCCATGCGTTTATGAACCACATCATGACCAAGAAGACGACGAAGCGGAAACGCAACCTCCGCAAGTCCGTTGTGGTCGACGCGGCAGACGCGCGGCGCGTGCACCGCATGCTTGGCCGATAGGCCGCGGGCGCGTCGCAACTGTATCGAAATCCAACATAAGAATGATTCTCAAGGAGGAAGCTCATGCCGCGTACCAAAAATACGGTCGCAGCCAGGGCCAAGCGGAAGAAAATACTCAAAGCGGCCAAGGGATACCGCGGTGGACGCGGTGTTCTTTACCGGACGGCACGGGAAACCGTCGAGCGGGCCCTGGTGTTCGCTTATCGCGATCGTCGCACGAAGAAACGTGACTTTCGCAAGCTCTGGATCGCGCGAATCAATGCGGCCGCAAGGTTGAACGGGTTGTCCTACAGCAGGTTCATCAGCGGTCTCAAAAAGGCGGACGTTGACATCAACCGCAAGATGCTGGCCGAACTGGCCGTCAACGACGCCGATAGTTTCACGCAGCTCGCCGAGGTCGCGAAGACGGCCAACGACGCCGTGTAACGCCCCTATGGACACGGACCAGCTGGAGCAAAGTCTGCGCGACGACGTCGAGAGCTGCGAATCCCTCGACGACCTGGAATCCGTGCGCGTGAAATATCTCGGTCGCAAGGGAGCGCTTACGGCACTCCTGCGGGGTATCAAGGACGCGCCGCCCGAAGATCGTCCGCGCCTGGGGTCGGAGAGCAACCGGCTCAAGCAGTTGTGCGAGTCGCTCGTCGAGCAGCGAAAAGTGGCGCTCGGTGGCGACGGCCCGGGTAACCTCTACGTAGCACCGATCGACGGCACGCTGCCGGCCTCGAACGGCTTGACCGGCCACCGGCACGTTCTCAACCAGACGTTTCGCGAAATGACGGACATCCTGCACGGTATGGGTTACAGCCCGGCCACGGGCCCCGAAGTCGAGCTGGAGTACTACAACTTCCAGGCACTCAATTTCCCCGATGAACACCCGTCGCGGGACCTGCAGGACACGTTTTACATTACCGATGATATCCTCCTGCGAACGCACACTTCGCCGGTCCAGGTACGCTTCATGGAGAACGCGAAGCCGCCGTTCAAGGTCTACTCAGCCGGCCGCGTTTACCGCAACGAGGCCATCGACCAGTCCCACGCGGCCGAATTTCACCAGATCGAAGGACTGTACGTCGACACCGACGTCTCGATGGGGGACCTCCGGAATGACCTCGCCGTGTTCGTGCAGGAGCTGTTCGGGCCCAAGACAGAGATCCGCTTCAAACCGCATTTTTTCCCGTTCACAGAGCCCAGCGTCGACGTCGACATGACGTGCTTCGGTTGTCGTGGCGGCGGCTGCTCGATTTGCGGCCAGACCGGTTGGATCGAGATTCTCGGCGCTGGTATGGTCCATCCCAACGTGTTTCGCGCCGTGGGGTACGACCCCGACCAGTATTCGGGCTTCGCGTTCGGCATCGGTGTCGACCGTGTCTCCATGATCAAGAACGGAATCAGCGACATTCGATTGTTTCAGGGTAACGACCTTCGATTCCTTTTTCAGTTTTAAGATTCACACGGAGAATTCGCATGCTCATCAGCCTGTCGTGGCTCAAGAAGTACGTGGATATACCCACCGACACGAAAACGTTCGTCGATGAACTCACAATGCTCGGTCTGAACGTCGAACACGTTACGTCCACGGGATTCCATAATGACGACGTCGTTGTCGGCCGCGTGCTGGAGGCCGGGCGTCACCCGGATGCCGACCGCCTCAGCGTCTGCAGCGTCGATGTCGGCGCCGGAGATCCGCTCGATATCGTGTGCGGCGCACCCAACGTGGCGGCGGGGCAGTTCGTTCTTGTAGCGCTCAACGGGGCGAAGCTGCCCAATGGAATGAAAATCAAGAAGAGCAAGATCCGCGGGGTGGTATCGAACGGGATGATCTGTTCTGAGATCGAGCTCGAACTGGGCCAAGACGCCGCCGGCATCATCGTGCTCGACGGCGAGCCCGCTCCGGGCACGAAAGCGTTCGAGGTGCTGGGCGGCGGAGACACGGTCATCGACATCGAAGTGACTCCGAACCGTCCCGACCAGTTGTGTCACCTCGGGGTGGCACGCGAGGTCGCCGCCCTCTACTCGACGGAGATTCGCTACCCGTACCGCAAAATCGGAAGCGAGGCCGGCCGGATGGCCGGTTCCGGTTCGCTGAAAATCGACATCGACGACCCTGCCGACTGCCACCGCTACACCGGCCGCGTTATGCGCGGCGTCAAAGTGGGGCCGTCGCCGGAGTGGTTGTGCGCGGCACTCGAAGGCGTGGGCCAGAACACCATCAACAACGTGGTCGACATCGCCAACTACGTCATGCTGGAGACGGGGCAGCCGCTCCACGCCTTTGATATAGACAAGTTGGGAGGGGCGGCGATCGGCGTCCGGCGCGCCCGCAAAGGCGAAAAGCTCGTTGCCCTCGACGCACAGGAGTACAAACTCGCAGAGGGATATCTCCTCATCACCGAGCGCGACCGTCCCGTCGCCGTTGCCGGCGTGATCGGCGGGCTCGACACGGCCGTCACCGGCGAAACTACCGATATTCTCATCGAGTCGGCGGCGTTTGCCCCGCGCGTCGTCCGGGAAACACGCAAGGGAATGAACATCAACACGGAAGCATCCTACCGTTTCGAGCGAGGCAGTGACCGCAACGCGTGTCTATCGGCGTCCGATCGTATGTGCGAGCTGGTACTCGAACTCGCCGGCGGAGAAGCGGGAGAAGTCGCGGATGAGTATCCGGCCCCCTGGGAGGAGCGGAAGGTCGGGATCCGTCCGTCGAATAGCGCGAGAATCCTCGGAGTAAGACTCGAAGCGGACGAAATACGCATTTATCTCGACCGGCTGCACTTCGAAGCGGCCGAAGCGACGCCGGAACGGGTGACGGTCGCAGTCCCGTCGTGGCGCGCGGATATCGTTGAAGAGACGGATCTCATCGAAGAGGTCGCGCGCCTGCACGGCTACAACCGTATCGGCAAGGGATGGCGCTTTCGTACGACCTCGTACGGGCAGCTGGATCCGTTTGACCTGTTCAGGAACAGTGTCGCCGATCACCTGGCCGCAAGGCAGTTCACCGAAACACTGACCAGCTCGTTCACGGACGGTACCGAGGTCGACCTTATGGGGTGGTCAGACACCGACCCGCGCAGAAGGCTGATCGCGATCAAGAACCCCCTCACGTCCAATCAAAAGTACCTTCGCACGAGCCCGCTACCGGCGGTACTCGATCTTATCCGCCGGAATATCGACCACGGGGTCAAAAATATTTCAGTGTTCACCATCGGAAAGGTCTTCATTCCGAAGGCCGAAGAGACCAGGGGCAGCGGGTCCTCCGGCCTTCCGGACGAACGCACCATGATGGTCATCGCGTGTACGCGCCCGTCCGGAAAAGACTTCTGGAATCAGTTGAAAGGATCGACAGATCTCTTTGATATCAAAGAAGAAATAGAAGTGTTGGCTGCTGCGCAAAAGGTTGACATTGGCGGCCGGCTCACCTATGATTTCGACAGAACCTCGGGACGATTTCAATACCGTGAGCGTAAAAACACGGTCGTCGAGGGCGGGATCGTACCGGCGCCGCTGGCGGGCAGATATGGCCTGGAACAGCCAGTATGGTACGCCATCGTCGATATGGAGCAGTTTTTCCGTCTACGGGTCGTTCGCGGGAAGTTCAAGCCGTTGCCGGAGTTTCCTGTGTCGAAGCGGGATCTCTCGCTGGTAACGCCGCCGGAAGTGACGTACGGCCAGATTGAAAAACATCTGGTAAAATACGGCGGACGGTTGCTAGAATCCGTCCAGCTATTTGACGTTTACCAAGGGCAGAACGTGCCCGAGGGAACGACGGCATTCGGGGTGAGGCTCTTGTTCCGGTCACCGGAACGGACGCTTCGCGACTCCGAAATCGATGAGATACTGGAAAAAGTCATTTATAAACTCCAGAGTGAGCTCGGCGTGACACTCCGCGCCTGATACGCGCAGGGAAAACGTAAATGGAACAAACGAAAACTTACGAAGTTCTCGAACAACTGGAGAAGCGGATATCGCAGGCCGTGGAGAATGTCACGGAGCTGCGTGACAAAAAGGTAACTCTGGAAACGCAAATCGAAGAATTAAAGAAGAGCAATATCGAATTATCCGACCAGATCAATGATCTCAAAATCA
>CBDUWU010000182.1:0-7481 GCA_965371015.1 uncultured bacterium
GGAACGACCGAGAACCACTTGTACAGCGCCGGAATGACCACCAGCGTCAGTATCGTCGAAGTCGCCAGGCCCCCGATCACAACCGTCGCGAGAGGGCGCTGCACCTCGCTGCCTACCCCCGATGCCAGCAGGAGCGGGAACAACCCGAGTGCGGTGGTCGTCGCCGTCATCAGAACGGGCCTGAGCCGCAGGCACGCGCCGTTGACCGACGCCTCGTCCAGGTCCATACCTTCCCCGAGGAGCTGGTTGAGATACGTCACCAGCACCATGCCGTTCTCCAGGGCGATGCCGAAGAGCGCGATGAACCCCACCGACGCCGGCACCGACAAGTTCTGGCCGGAAAGCCACAGGGCGGCGACCCCTCCGACGAGGGCGAGCGGAATGTTCAGCACGATCAGAAGTGAGTTTCGCAGCGAGTGAAAGCTGCCGAACAGCAGCAGCAAGGTAGCGAGGAGGGTGACGGGGACCACGACGGCGAGCCGCTTGTTCGCCTCCTGCTGCAACCTGAACTGACCACCCCAGGTGACAAGATACCCGGGCGCCAGTTCGATCCGGTCGTCGATGGCCTCTTGCGCCTCTTCGACGAACGTGCCGATATCCCGGCCGACGACGTTACATTGGACGGTAATGAACCGCTGGTTGTCCTCGCGCGTGATCTGCCGCGGTCCGGTGATCTCTTCCACGGTGGCGAGTTCGTCGAGCGGCACGCGCGCGCCTTCCGGAGTCGTAATGAGCAACTGCCGGATGGCGTCGGCATCGTCCCGCGCTTCCGCTTCGTAGCGAACGAGAATGTCGAACCGCCGGATCTCCTCGAAAATCTGCCCCGCGACTTCCCCGCCGATGGCCGCGCGCAAAACACGCTGGACATCGGCCACATTGACACCGTAGCGGGCGATCGCCCGACGGTCGACGCGAATGAGCAGCTGGGGAGTACCGGACACCTGGTCGACCTGCACGTCGGCCGCACCGCGGACCGTCCGCACAACCGCGGCCACTTCGTCGGCCTTCTCTTTGAGCACATCGAGATCGTCACCGAACAGTTTGATGGCGAGCTCCGCCCGCACCCCCTCGAGCAGGTGCTCTACGTTCATTTCGATCGGCTGGGTCAGTCCGATAAGAACGCCGGGAAGGTCTCCGAGTTTGGCCCTGATCAGTTCTTCTATCTCTTCCTGACTTTTTTCGGTTCGCTGATCGTCCTCCGTCTCGAGGAGCACGAAGACCTCGGCACTGTTGACGGGGTCGGTATGCGCGCCGACTTCGCCGCGTCCGATTCGGCTCACGACCTCGCGTACCTCCGGAATCGCGATCAGGCGCCTTTCGACGATCAAGGTCGTTCGCTTACTTTCCTCGAGCGATATCGAGGGCGCCATCGTCAACCCGACAACTATCGTTCCTTCGCGCAGCTTCGGCGTGAACTCAGATCCGAGGCGCGGGAAGATGAGTGCGCCCGCTGCAACCAGTCCGGCCGCCAGCGCCACGGCGGCCCAGCGCCGCCGCACAAAAAGAGAGACGACGGGGCGGTAGACCGCCAGCACTGCCCGAGTGGCCCACGCCTCGCCCGTCCCCTTGCCGGTTCTTTTCGGCCGGCGCATCAGGGCGTGGGCCAGAGGCGGCGCCAGCGCCACCGCGAACACAAGTGACCCCAGCATCGCCAGCGCGACGGTGTAGGCCAGCGGACGAAACGTCTTGCCCTCGACTCCCTCGAGGGTGAACAGAGGGAGGAACACCACACTAATGATTATGATCGCGAACACGATGGGACGCCCGACTTCGCGGCAGGCACGATCAATGATCTGCAGCCGCGGAATCGTCGCGTCCCTGGTCTGGCGTAATCTCCGATCCACGTTTTCGACGATCACCACGGTACCGTCCACCATCATCCCGATGGCGATGGCGAGTCCCCCCAGCGACATGAGGTTGGCCGAAATCCCGAAACGCCCCATGAGCAGAAACGCAAACATTACCGAGAACGGGATCGAGAGACCTACCACCACGCTCGCACGAAGGCCGCCCATGAACGCCAGCAGTACGAGCGCCACGAGGAAGACCCCCTGAATCAACGCGTTCGTGACCGTCTTCACTGCCGCCATAACGAGGCTTTTCTGTTCGTAGTAGGGGACGATATGAACACCCGCCGGCAGGATACGGTTGATGTCCTCGAGTTTGGCCTCGACGTCGGCAATAACCGTCGAAGAATTGGTCCCGAAGAGCTTGACGACCATGCCGGCTACGACTTCCTCGACACCATTTCGCGTTTGAACACCGCGCCGGGTCGCTCCTCCGATTTCGATGTCGGCGACGTCATCGAGGTAGATCGGGCGGCCGTCGTCGGTCTTGATCACGATCGAGCGCAGATCCTCCATGTTGGTCGCGAGCCCCACCGATCGCACGACGAATTCCTCGGCATTTTTCTCGATGAACCCGGCGCCGACGTTCAGGTTGTTTGCCGTCACGCGGTCGATGAGCTGGCCGAGTGTGATGTCAAATCGGAGGAGCTCCTCGGGGTGAACGACGACGTGGTATTGTTTCTCGAAGCCGCCGATTCCGAGCACCTCGGTCACTCCGGGTACCGTCTGCAGATGGAACTTCACGAGCCAGTCCTGGATGGTGCGAAGCTCTTCCAGCGAATACTCGCCGGTCGTGTCCTCGAGGTAATAAAAGAGCACCAGCCCCATTCCCGTCGAGATGGGTCCCATCTCCGGCTCACCGAACCCTTCCGGTATCTGATTCCGCGCCTCCTGGAGGCGCTCATTCACCAGCTGCCGGGAGAAATAGATATCCATGCCGTCTTCGAAATACACGTTTACGACGGACAGCCCGAAATTCGAAACCGAGCGGATACGTTCCACCCCCGGGAGGCCGGTCATGGCGGCCTCCACGGGGTAGGTAACAAACTTCTCGATCTCTTCCGGCGCCAGCCCTTCCGTGACCGTAAAGACCTGGACGAGGTTGGGGGAAACGTCCGGAAACGCGTCGACCGGGAGTTGCGTATACGTGTAGAAACCGGCAGCCATGACGATCAGCGCGATCACCGCGAGGAGCAGGCGGTTCTGGAGGCCGAAACCAATAATGCGTGCTATCATCGCTTCTGGCGCCTCCTTCAGTGGGCGTGGCCGTCGCCGAACACTTCTTTGCCGAGTTCAGCCTTGAGGGTGAAACCGCCCGCGGTCACATACCGTTCCCCCACTTCGAGACCGCCGAGCACCTCGACGAATTGACCGCCGGCGCGGCCGAGCGTGACCTCGCGCGCCTCGAATCCCTCCCCGGTTTCGACGAAGACCACCGCGTGTGAATCCAGCGTCTGCAGCGCGGTCTTGGGTATCGCGACGACGGCGTTCACGCGCTCGAGCAGTATCTCCGCCGTTACGAACATACCGGGACGCCACCTGCCGTTTTTGTTGGGCAGCACGATCCGCGCCGTGGCCGTACGCGTCGCCTCGTCGACGACAGGCGTGATATAGCTGATGGACCCGTTAACTTTTGACCGTCCGTGCCCGACAAAAATGGCCGCCGTCTGGCCGGTTCTAACCCGATCGAGGTCGCGCTGGTAGACTGTGATATCCACCCAGACCGTTTTCAGGTCCGCGATCACGAACGTGTCACGCTCCCGTGATACGGCTTCTCCCAACGTGATGTGCTTCGAGATCACCGTGCCCGATATGAGCGTCTTGACCTCGAACGGCGCCAGGCTCTCGTCACTCTCGATGGTCGCGAGCGTCTGGCCCGTCTCGACCCGGTCACCGAGCTGGACGTGCACATCGGTCACGATGCCCGAAAACCGCGGAACGATGTGGGCGAGCCGGTCGGCGTTTGCGTGAATTTCCGCCGGCAATGAGAGGTACAACTCGATCACGCCTCCCGCGGCGACATCCACCTCGATTCCGAATTCCTGCAGTTCTTCAGGAGTGAGCTGGACAATTCTCTCGTCTTCGTGGCCGTCTTCGTGCTTCTCTTGTGACCACGCGGCGTTCCCAATCATGGAGAACGCGATCATCACCACCCATAATATCTGTCTCATTATCTTACCTCCTCGTCATCGAGTGGCGCCCCGATCAGGCGCTCGATATCTGCCCTGTTTACGTGGTAGCTCCCGAGCGCGTCGAAGTAGCGCGAACGCAGGTCGAACAACGTCCGTTGCGTATCGAGAACATCGGTCAGACGCAAACGGCCGCGCTGGTAGGCCGTACGCGCCGATTCGTAGGTCGCAGTCGCCTCCGGCAGGACTTCGTCCCGCAGTTTCGTCGATTCGTACTCACTCAGCATCAACTGTTGATGGACATTCACCAGCCGCGTACCGATCAGGACCGACGCCGCGCGGCGCTCTTCGCGCGCCATGGCGACACGCCGCAGTGCCGCTTCCCGCGCGCCCTGGTTCCGGTTGAACACGGGCAGCGGCAAAACGAGCTCGGCGACGAACGCGTTGTCGTCGGTCGTGGCAAAGTGCCGGACGCCGACTCCCAGCTCGAGACTCGGAATGCGTTGGGAATGTTCGAGTGCGGCGATGGCTTCGCGTTGCGCCAGTTCTGTCGCCCAGCGGGCGAGATCCGGGTTGCCGTCGATCCGCGCCACGATCTCTTCGAGCGGCGGCACCGGGGCGATTTCTTCGATGGAGCCACGGGCCTCGGTGAATCGCGGTGTTGTTTCACCCCACATCGCGCTCAGACGCTGTTTCTCCATGGCGACTTCGCGCCGCGCTCTCTGCAAATCTATGCGAGTCGTCTGCAGCTCTACCTGCGCCCGTCCCTTTTCGACCGCCGAGGTGCCGCCCGCCGCAACCCTGCGGGAGACCGCCTCGAGTATCTGTTCGGCGACGGTCACGCGCTCGCCGGCCACGGCCGCTTGCTCCTGGGCAACGACGAGTACTACGTATCTCCTGGTCAATTCGGTCAGTACGTCGACACGCCTGGTTTCATAGTCCCAGGCGGCAAGATGACGCGTTTGTTCGGCGGCGCTGCGACGGTTCCCGCGCTTGCCTCCCAGCTCGAACAGCTGGAACAGGCCGACGGTCGTCTCCGAGTTGCCGAACCCGTCGTATTCTCCCGACCCGGCGAAGTTCTCGACTTCGACCGCCGTTCTCGGGTTGGGCCTGAGGTTCGCCTGAACGATCTCGGCATCCCGCGCCCGCACCTCCCACGAGAAAGCCGCCAGTTCGGGGTTCTTCATCAGAGCCAGCGCCATCGCGTCGCGCAAAACCAGGGCTCCAGTCGGCTCCACCAGATCCGCCCCCGCGATTTGCCGGAGGTCCGGATCCTCCGGCGCATGAAAGGCGGGGATGTCGCTCCCCAGGTGCACGGGTTCGGGTGGCGGAACGTCGATACTGTGCGAAGCACAGCCCGTGGTCCCGATCACAGCGATCGCTCCCAGTGCGGCGAAATATCGTGCAAACATGAAATCTCTCCTGACGACGGTAATGTTGGTTCACGCTTCGTGTATCCACGCCGGCCGGCGGCCGGCGTGGATACACGAACACAATCTGCCGGAACTGCAGCACAAGCCCGGCACAAACAAATGACGTTACAGGTGGTCTAGATCAGGAGAATCGTGGTCTTGACGGGGATAAGGGCCGCGTCCGTGGTGACGGACGGGTGGGCGACCATTCTTGTCGCCGCAGAACCGATCTCGAATACGGCGCCCGGAGGAGAGGCGACGCCGGCGTCTCTTTTGCCTGCCGGCTTGACGACCGGAATCGGTGAGATCGGGCTGTCCGTACATGGACCGCAGGGATCAGCCGGTTCCGATTGCCGGTCCGACGTAACGACTAGAGCCGCGGCCTCGACGAGCGGAACCGCTTCACCGCGGCAGCACTGGTCCCCGATCGTCTCGACCTGGACCTGCCCGGTCGGTTCAACGCACACCACTACGCCGGGCAGTGCCCCCTGGCTGGCCACGGCGAGGATCAGGATCAATGATATGGGTGATAATCCGGCTCTCATAAGTCACACAATAATAAAAAGTTCGCCCGACGGCAAGCAAGATTGGTACCGGCTGGTTCTCCTTGTACTCCCTTGCGGGGGCAGAAGTTCCCGGCAAATCCGCAAAAATGCCTGACAATCCAACTGGCTGGCCGATAACGATTACCTCGACAACGGCATCGTGAATACCTTCGGACTGGGACTCGGTTTCATGCTTTCGAACTAGATTTCTGAGAACGTCTTCATTTGGACGGTGACGTCTCCAGGACTATGAAGCAAAAGAAAGCACGTGACACCCAAGAATGGTTTTCCCTATTATCCAGGGAACCGGATCGAACAACACCCTATCGACAGCCTGTTCGCGCTATGAGTGACGCCCTCAACTTTCTGACCGACACGATCTTTTTCGGTATCACCCTCCGCCAGTATACACTGGCGTTTCTGGTGATCCTGGCGGCGTTCGTTTTGCGCAAGCTCTTTAGCTCGCTGGTGTTGAGTTCCCTTCGCCGGCTGGCCCACCGCACGAGCACCGATCTCGACGACGCCATCATCAAGGCCGTGGGACCGCCCCTCGGGCTCGCCGTGATCATCGGCGGGATTTACGCCGCTACCGCGATCCTCCATTTGCCCTCGGAACCGGTCAACGTTCGTCGCGCGGCCGACGTCATCCTTGCCACACTCGTCATCGTCGCCGCCACATGGCTCCTGCTGCGCGCAATCGACGCAACCACCGACTACCTGGCGACCCTGACCAAGCGCACCAAATCGCGTCTCGACGATCAGCTGGTCCCGATCGTTCGCAAGGCTCTGAAGGCCTTCGTCGGAGTTCTTGCGTTCGTGTCCATCGTGCAGAACCTTGGCTATTCGGTGTCGAGCCTCCTCGCCGGCCTCGGCATCGGCGGTCTCGCGGTCGCGCTCGCGGCCAAGGATACGCTGTCGAATTTCTTCGGCTCTTTTGTCATTCTCATTGACCGGCCCTTCGCCGTCGGCGACTGGATCGAGTTTGGGGAAGGCGAAGGTGTCGTAGAAGAGATCGGCTTTCGCTCGACGCGCGTACGCACGTTTGCAAAAACCGAAGTGTCGGTGCCGAACAGCGTGCTCGCCAACGCCGTCATTAACAACTGGTCACGGATGCCAATTCGCCGTATCAAGATGACGGTCGGCGTGACCTACGAGTCATCGGCCGAGCAGATGGAACAGGCGGTCGAAGGGATCAAGAAACTTCTGCGCGAGCACAAGGAAGTTTACCAGGATTTTTATCTGGTGAACTTTACCGATTTTGGTTCGAGCTCGCTCGACATATTCGTCTACTTCTTCACAACCACCACTGTGTGGGCGGAGTACCTGCGAATTCGCCAGGAAGTCAACATATCGATCATGCGCCTGCTCGAGAGCCTCGATATGGAAGTCGCGTTTCCGTCACGCACCGTTTATCTCAAGCCGACGGAGGAAGAAGCGGAGGCGGCGCCCGGAACCCGCTCGTAACCTGCCCTCGGTAATCGCGCCACTGCTTCGCCAGGCGAATAGAGCACAAGAAAGGGCGCCGGCGAAAACGTCGGCGCCCTGATT
>CBDUWU010000183.1:0-7368 GCA_965371015.1 uncultured bacterium
GCGATCTTGTTCTTCGCTTCCATCCACTCCAGCATGTCCTCGCGATAGCGCGTGAGGAAGTAGCTGATGGTTTCCACACGGATCTTGATCGATCCCGACGGCTTGTTCTCGTCCAGATCCTTGAAGTTGAAGTACGGCGTGCCCGAGCACTCGATGATCTCCTCGATCGTCGTGTAGATCGGCGCGTCGTGACCACACTTGAAGTTCGAAAGCTCCAGTGCGACGAGGTTCGGGTGCCGGGCTGTATACTTCGCCGCCCATACCTTGCGGTTCGTGTTCTCACTGTACGCGTTCTTCCACACGTCGCGGATGTCTTTCGGCGTGGCGATATCACCATCGCGGACTTCTTCGCCGAAGAGCCGCTCGAGGATGTCATCGTCCATCGGCAGGCTGTCCTGCGTGAAAACAGGGTAGCCCAGCTTCTGGAATTCCACCATGATGTCGTGGTTTATACCCGGGTCGTTGTGATACGGACGGCCCAGGACCACGATTCCCAGTTTGTTTTCTTTTTCTATCTTTTCCAGTGCTTCCCTGCCGACGCGCCGCATTTCGTTTTCGAAGCGGTCGAGGGCGTCGAAGCCGGCTTCCACGGCACGCTGATTCTCGCCGCGCGTCAACCCCAGAATATCCTTGAACGCCAGAAACATCTGCCGCGCGAACAGCCTTGGCTGGGCGACGTTGACCATCGGGTCCAGGTAGGTGATCCCCTTCTCGGCAAACAGGTCACCTTCTTTGGTGAAGGCAGCTTTCACCGTTTCCGGCGACGCCGTCACCGTCGGGCAGGCCCGGCAGCCCTGCGTGTGATCGAGTTCGCTTCGCAGGTCGTCGATCATCGGAAAGAATATATAATCGAGCGGCTTCTTCGCGTGCTTTTTGTAGATCAGGTTGTGCACGTGCGGGAGTGCAAGCTTGCTCGGGAAACACGGGTCGATCGATCCTCGTTTGGCGCCTTCCTTGTAGAGCTCCTCTGTGGAGAAGTCCGAGTACACCAGATTCCGCGACGGCACTCCCAGACTCTCGAAGTATGCGCTGAAAAGCGGGTTCGTCGAGTACGCGTTCAGCACGCGCGGGATACCGATCCGCATCGTTTTTCGTTTCTCGACCAGTTCTGCCCGCCGTTTCTGCTCGGGGGTAATGCGAACCTTCGGGGGCGGGTCGGCGACGATCTGCGGTTTGAGGCTCTTGAATACCGCTTTCGCGGACACCGACATCAGGTTGGGGCTGGCGCCGAGCGCTGCGTCGAGCTCCTTTTTGATCACGCGCATCGCGTCGACGTCTTCGACGAGTCCCTTTTCGCACGAGTTACCCACGATGAGCCTGCGTGCGCCGGGTGCGAGCGGTACCGTCGACTTATGGCTGCCCTGCGCGGACAGCTCGGTGTCGACTTCGCCCTGGTGGTGCTCGTGGTGGCCGATTTCCACGTCGATGAAGGTGCGCAGACATTCGTTCTTGCAGAAGTGACATCGCGTCGATTCGCTCGTCGTTGTCGTGTAGCTCACGTGCGCCGTTGCATCGAGACCGATGAAAGACGTTACACGGCCATGTTCGACCAGCCGCGCCGCTTCCAGCGCCGCGCCGATGGCGCCGCTCTCCCCGCAGTGCTTGTGCACGATTACATCGGGTTTGACGCTCTTGCCCCGGTAACGCGACTCGATGAAGTCGACCTGGGCCTTGACGGCGGCCAGGTTCCGCTGCGTGCCGCCCTGCAGGACGAAGCGCGTCCCCAGCTTGGCCAGGTTCGGAATCTGCGCGACGTAGAGCCAGATGTTCTTGGGCAGCACGTTGGCGAGACCCGCCATGATTTCCGACGGGCTCCACCCCTGACGCTGAAAGTCCACGATGTCGGACTGCATGAAAACCGCGCAGCCGTAACCGAAGTTCGGCATCGCCTCCGCGTCGAAAGCCGTGTCGGCAAACTCTTCGACGGGAATGCCGAATCCGCCCGCCGTACTCTGGAGGAAGTAGCCGTTGCCCGCCGAACACTGGGTGTTCAACTTGAAGTCTTTTACCGATCCATCCCTGAGCGCCATGATCTTGATGTCCTGGCCGCCCACGTCGCAGATCACGTCGACATCGTCGTAGTAGTGGAGCGCCGATTCAGCGTGCGCGACAGTCTCCACGATGGCCGCGTCGGCACCGAGCACGTCCTTGAGTATGTCCTTGGCGTATCCCGTCGTGCCGACGCCGATGATTTTCAGCGAGGCGCCCTGCGACTCGACCATTTCGCGCAGTTCGGCCAGTACCTCGACGGTATCCTCGATCGGGTTGCCCTTGGACAGCTGGTACGCCTTGCACAGGACTTCCTTGTCCCGGTTCATCAGGACAGCTTTGGTCGACGTCGACCCGCCATCGACGCCCAAGTACCCCTCCACCACTTCACCCGGTTCGAACTTCGCCGCTTCGAACGGCTCCGGCCGATAACGGTCCCTGAACGTTTCGAGCTCTTCCGGTGTCTTGCTCAGGCCCACGGGACTGCCGTCGCGGTTCGCCTTGCGGCCTTCTTTTATATAGCTGTCGAGGTGGCTTACGCCCCGGTATACGCCAACTTCCTCGGATTCGTCCCTGCCGAATTCCACGGCGCCGAGCGCGGCGAAGTACTGCGCGTTCTCGGGTACTTTGATGAGGGACTTCGGATCGACGCCTTCCGGCAGCGGGAAATCCCGCTCTTTCCACACGAGAGGGATGTTGTGCTGCCACGCTTCGCGCATTCCGCGGATGTAGCAGTTGGGGCCGCCGAGCAATAACACGTGCGGCCGCAGCGTGTGTCCGCGGGTGAGCACAGTGAGGTTCTGACCGACGATAGCCTCGAACAGGCTCGCCATCAGCTCTTCGCGGGGAATCCCCTGTTTCTGCAAACCATTGATATCGGTCTCGGCGAAAACGCCGCACTTGCCGGCGACGGCGTGGAGCTTTACTCCGTCGTAGCCCTGTTCAGCCAGTTCGGCGGCCGGAATGCGGAGCTTGGCGTTGATCTTGTCGATCACCGCGCCCGTGCCCCCGGCGCATTTGTCGTTCATGCTCGGGATCTTCTTCTTGCGACCGGTCTCGGGGTCTTCCTTGAAGACGATGATCTTGGCGTCCTGACCGCCCAGCTCGATGACCGACCCCGCTTCGGGGTGCAGCTTTTCGATGGCGAGGCAGACGGCGTTGACCTCCTGCACGAACTTCGCGCCGATGTGCGAGCTGAGCCCCATGCCGCCGCTACCCGTAATGAACGCGCGGACATGATGGGGCTCTGTGTCGTCGGGGAGATCCGCCTCGATCCGCTGCAGGAACTCGAGCACCATCTCCGGCTGCCTGGTCTCGTGGCGCTGGTAATCCTGCCAGATGATCTCGTCGGTTTTTGCATCGACGACCACAACCTTGACCGTCGTTGACCCCACGTCGATGCCAAGAAAATATCTGGTTTCACTCATGGCTTCACATCACTCCGTGTCAATAACCCCGGCCGCCGCTCAGGCGACCCTGGCCGTCCGGTGTCCCTCGGCGTCCATTCTGGACGCCACGTGCAGCACGAAACTGGCCGCCTTGCCAACGACGCCTTCTACATGAGGCACGTTGTACGTCGGCCGCTTCAGTTCGGGATGAGCGTCGGCAAACGCACGGAGTTCGTCGAGGGTGCGCCCCGACTTATCGAGCGCTTCGGCGAATTCCAGGCGGGCCTTGGCCCGCGCGTTGCCTAGCGCCATCTGCACCCGGCTGTGCGCATTGATCTCGCCCTCGCCGGACGTTTCAATCGGGAGAAAGATCATGTCCTTGTGGTGCTCCATCACGGCGGCTTGTACGCCGTCGGACTGGGTGCTCGGCATGCAGCCAAAAGGCTTGAGACTCAGCACCATGTGACAGATGCCCTTGTTGGTGTAGTAGATGCTCTTCGCGACTTCGAGATGGCCTTCGCCGCCACCGGCGCGCGAATTGTAGTACGGGTGCGCGACCCGTTGCAGGTTGTACTGGCAGACGAGTTCGTGCAACATTCCAGCGCCGAGCGCTTCCTGAAGGCGGTCGTACTCGCGCTTGTAGATCCGTTCGGCGAGGCTGATCTTCTGGACTTTTTTGCGGTAGTTGAATTCCGTTGCCAGACGTTTGTCGAACCTCCACCACGGCGTTTCGTTCTCGCCCTCGACGAGGCCCTTGCGATCGTTCAGCGACTGTTTGTACTGGTGAATCATGTACATGATCCACGTACCGATCGGCTCGACGATCACCTCGGCGCCTTCGCCCTCCAGGAACCTGAACATGTTGAAGTTGCCGTCGCCCTCGGTGGTCTGCGCCCAGAACTCGCCGGTGATCTTCACGACCGGCTTGACGCGAAAACGGTCGACCTCGATGGCGTCGAACCGGTCACGCACCTCGCGCAGGGCGTCCAGGTAATAGTCCGTCGTGATCTGCTCCCTGAATTTCAGGAGATACTCGGCCTTGTCGCGGAGTTTTACCGCGTCGAGTGCCTTGCCCCAGGCGCCGTTCACCGTTGCGCTCTTGTGGTCGCGGAGGACATCGTGGAGATATTGGCGGGCCCAATCGAGCGTCTCGTCGGTCTTCCCCTCTTCGACCTCGTACGGCCGGATCATGTAGGCGACCTCGTTCAGGATATCGCCCATGTTCATTCCGTTGAGCATGGCGAGGAAGAAGTCGAGGTTCATTTCGAGTCCCGCCTTGACGTCTTCCTGCGACAGCCCCTTGGACTGCTGGAACAGCATGACGCGGAAGTCATCGAAGCCCGAATTCCGGAGTGCGATCCGGTATTCCGATTCGTACATTCCAAACCGGCAGGGTCCGCACGCGCCGGCGGTGAGAAACACGTAGTTATTCTGGATGTCGTCGCGCGACATACCTTTTTCTTCGAGTCCCTGGAGGTGCTGGATCAGGTTGCCGACGGTAAAGTACGTCGGGTTGCACTGTCCGTTGTTACCGTATTCCTTGCCGAGCTGGAACGCCGCGACATCCGGCGTTGCGATAACCTCGCAGTTGTACCCCATCCCCTTCCACGCACCCTGGATGAGTTTTTCGTGACTGAACGTAAGTCCCCCGAACAAAAGCGTCGTATGGTCTCGCTGGTCACGAGTAAACGGTCGCTCGACTGGACGTTTGTAGTGCTGAACCTTTTCATCGTGGGCGACGTCCTGCCGTTTTTTGTCCATCAACTGGGTTGAGTAATTGCGCTTATCATCGGTAAGAACCGTGCTGCGACTCGCTTCCATCACTGCTCCCTCCTACGTCTTTACTTCCTGAACGATGGCCGCACCGTGATTGAATGGGACCGGGGCGCCTTGAGTTCGGAACTGCTAACTATAGCCGAGTTCGAACCGAAGTATCTATCATTTATCGGCGACAGGCAACCCAATAAAATAAAAAATTATTTTATTACTCCTGGTTACTTGTCAACCGTATTGATTAACGCAATTTATGGCCTACAAAAGAGTTATGGATCAGTTAGAGGACGTTAACCACGCGGGCATACAGGATCTGGTCCACCACCTGCCCGGCCTTGATCGCGCTGTCGCGCAGGACACCCTCGCGGGCGTACCCGTTCTTCTCGAGCACCTTCATCGAAGCCGGGCTCCAGTCGAATACTTCGGCGTATACGCGGATGAACCCGCGCTCGCGAAAAGCGTAGCGGGTAAGGGCACCGACCGCTTCGGTCATGATGCCGCGACCCCAGTACGCCTCGCCCAGCCAGAACCCGATTTCCGCGCTCTGCCGGTTGACGTCGTCTCCCCCAACGAGCCCGACCCCGCCGCCGACGTGGCCACCGATCTCGACTGCCCAGTGGTTTTCATCGCGGCTTCGGATCTGCTCCTCTATCCAGGAACGCGCGTGTACAGTTGTATATGGGTGAGGAAAGTGGTCGCGCAGGTTGATCCACACATTGCGGTTGTTCGCGTGACGGACGATCGACAACTCGTCGCCGCGTTCATACGGCCGGATGGTGCATCTGTCCAGTTTCAGTCTCATTTTTCTTGTGGCGGCTTTCCGGTGTTCATCATACGTTTGATATCCACCACGATCAATGGAGTGCCGCAGGTATTGGTGAAACTTTTTGACATCCCTGGCGTTTATACTATATCGATCGACACCCGACTATAGTTCTAGTCATATTATCGAGCCACAGGAGGAACCGGATGAAAACAATGCACTTGCTGACAATATTCGTTATAGCGATATTGGCGATTTCGCCGGCGGGGGCTGCCGCCGCCGACTGGCAGGGCACCGAATCGACCAAAGACGGCGTGATGCAAGTAGTGAATCCGGCCGAGCCGATGGAAGGCCAGCTCGAGATCGACCTCGTCGAGCGGTGGCGGCTCGGCGGTGAGACGGATGACGAGGACGAGTTCTTCGGCGTGATCATGCAGATCGCCACCGACGACCAGGGCAACGTCTATCTCCTCGACTCCCAGCTCCACCAGGTCAATATCTACACAGCGGACGGCGAATTCATCCGGGCGATAGGGCGCGAGGGCGAAGGCCCCGGCGAATTCCGGCGCCCCGGAGACATGATGATCATGCCCGACGGCAACATCGCCGTTGTCCAGGCGATGCCGGGCAAGATCGTGCTCCTGTCCCCCGATGGAGATCCGATCGGTAACCACCCGGTCCCCGGTAGCGATGGAACCCAGTTCTTCATGGGCTGCCGACGATCGGGCGACGGCTTCGTGGTGGGCGTCAACGCGTTTTCACGCGGTGATGACGGATTCAAGTCGATCTTCAAGATGATCAGCGTCAACTCGCAGGGCGAACAGACGGCGGAATATTTCAATCTCGAGAACAAGCGGGACTTCGCCAACCTCGTCTTCGACGAGAAGGACATGAACGGATTCACCATGCAGTGGGACGTCGGCACTGACGGACGCGTATACGCGGCAAGATCGTTCGACGAATACAAGATCGACATCTGGAAGGCGGACGGGACCCCCGACCGGTCGATTTTGAGAGCTTACAAGTCACGCGAACGGTCGCCGGCGGAAATGGACAAAGCATCGAACAGCTTCCGGGTCATCATCAATGGACGCGAACCCGAGAAGAGGATCAGCAAGACCGACCGCGACATACAAGGGATGTATACTCGTGGCGACGGCACCCTCTGGGTCCTGTCGAGCCGCGGCGGTCTCGATTCGACCGACGGTCAATTGGGTACGTTCGACGTGTTCGACGCCGACGGCCGCTTCATACAGCAGGTCCGGATCAACGGTGAAGGATCGATCGAGCGAGACGGCTTTCATTTCGTCGGTGACCGGCTCTACGTGGTAACGAGCTTCGTTTCCGCTCGCCGGGCTTCATTCGGCGGCGGCCAGAGCGGCGACGATGAAGAGGAAGAGGACCTCGAGCCGATGGCGATCATCTGCTACGACCTCGGCCCCGAGCTCCACGGCA
>CBDUWU010000184.1:0-7334 GCA_965371015.1 uncultured bacterium
TCCTCGTTCTCGCGGCGTCGTCTGTCTCGGGCGACACGGGCCCGAAGCCCGCCGGCATCGCCGCCGACCACCCGGCACTTCGCGCCTTTAGCGTCGATGCGACTCAGCTGCCCGCCGAGTTGTACCTCGTCCGCACCCGCGGCGAGTTGCCCGTCGCGGCCGGTGTTACGGTGCACGCCGTTCGCGACGGCGTGTTTCTCGTCTCGGGCAATCGGGACACCGTAACGGGACTCGCACAAAAGGGCTGCGCGGTGTTCCCCCTCTCGGGCTCCCCCGCCGCGCCGCGTTCGGCCGGACGAGAGTGGACTCCGGTCCGCGCGCCCGATCCCGACGTTGCGGCCATGGTCGCAGAGGTCAACTGGGACCGCGTAAAGACGAAGATCCAGTGGCTCGTGGATTTTGGAACGCGCTACAGCTACGCACCCAACCACCTCAACGTCGCCATAGCCATCGACGAAGCGTTCGCCGATCTGGGGCTGGTAACAAGGCTGAGGGATTTCCAATACAATACTTATACGATGTGGAACGTCGTGGCGACCCAGGTGGGTACCACCTACCCCGATTCGTTTTTTGTTATCTGCGGTCACTTCGACTCGATCAGCGGCGACGCGTACAACTCGGCCCCCGGGGCAGACGACAACGGCACGGGAACGGCGACGGTGCTGCTCGCAGCCGAGATACTTTCGCAGTACGACTTCGAATACTCGATCCGTTACATCTGCTTCGGCGGAGAGGAACAGGGACTGCGGGGCAGCCAGTCCTATGCCGCCTACGCGGCAGCTAACAACATCGCCATCGTCGGCGTGCTCAACTTTGACATGATGGGTTACTGGGAGCCGGGTGTGGAGATGGACCTCGAGATCGAAACCAATGTGGCGTCGCAGTGGCTCGCCGCAGCCATCGTCAACGCCGCCGGCATCTACACTAGTGCGCCCTACGAACTGCACGTCTACGACGGCGCGTGGTGGGGTGACCACGCGTCGTTCTGGGACCAGGGTTACGCGGCGGTCAACCACGAGGAGGCGTGGGACTGGGGCGACCCGGACTTCAATCCGTATTACCACACGACCGCCGACACTATCGGCTACGTCGGGGAAACGTTTACGGTGGGCAACGTCCGGGTCGGCATTGCGGCCCTCGCCACGCTGGCGCGCCACGACAAGGGGGCGAGCGGCGTCGACGACGTCAGCCCACCCGCCTTTGCCGGCGCGTTCGCGGCGTATCCGAACCCGTTCAACGAGTCGGTGGCGTTTACGGTCACGGGTCTTACCGGCCGCGACGACATCCGCATCGTCGTGTACGACGCGCGAGGACGGCGCGTGGCCGCGGTGCCGCTAACACTGCACGACGGCGCGGGGACGGCCCGTTGGACCGTCACCGACGCCTCGTCGCGCACAATTAAATCGGGGATTTACTTCGGCAGGCTCGAAGGCGTACCCGGAGCCACTCCGGTCAAAATCGTCTACATCAAGTAACCGCGGCGCGGCGTCAGCTCTTCAGATGCTCGTCGAGCAGCTTGGCCAGACGCGGGTCGTCGCGCACCGCCTGAAAATCCGGGTGGTACTTGAGCAGAATGAGGTCGCTGAAGCCTCCGTCTATGGCGCGGCGCAACTGCTGGAGCGACTCGTCCGTCCGTCCCTGGACGGCCTTCAGGCGTGCCCACTCGAGATACGCTGTCGAATCGATTGCCGCGGCTTGGCTGGCGGCCTTCGACGCGCTCTTTTTCTGTCCCATCCTCTGCAGCACGAGCCCCAGGTCGATCAGGTATGACGCCTCGCCGGGATTGTCTTCCGAGCGCCACTGGGCAATCTGGCGATAACGGTCGTAGCTGTCGCGCGCACGCGCCGACTTCCCCATTTTCTGGTAAACGATGCCCAAGTTGTACTGCGTTTCCACGTTTTCCTCGTCCGCACGGAACTGCCGGTCGAACACGGCAACCGCGTCATTGTATCGTCCCTGCATGCGGTACACGTGGCCGAGCAGTTCCAGCCCCGCCACGTACTCGGGATCGATGGCGAGCACCTGTTCGAGCGCCGAAACGGCTTCTTCCAGGCTGTCGGCGCCAACGCACGCGTAGGCGAGATTGTAGTACGGCCGTACGTCCCGCGGATGGTAAGACATCTGGCGGCGGAGCCATTGGATGGCGAGATCGACTCGCCCGAGTTTTTCGAGATACTCCGAGGCCAGCCCGTCGAGGGCGATCGACATGGTCGGTTCCACGCGAATGGCCTCCTTGTACTGTTCAACGGCGGCTTCGTGCCGTCCAGTCCGGCTGTAAACAGAGGCCAGACGGGCATAATTATCGGCGCCGTCCGGATAAGCATCAACCGCCGAGCGATACACCTGAGCGGCCACTTCGAGGTCGTTTTCCACGACAGTGGCGTAGTCGGCGCGGATTGCAAACGACCGCCGCTCGCTGACCCGGCCGGCAAGATCGTTGGCGCGATCGATGTAGTCGGCGGCGGCGGAGCGTTCGAAGTGCTCGTACTCCAGCATACCGAGTTCGGCCAGCGCGATCGCGAATACAGAGTCGCCCAGCACGGCGGTCAGATAGCCCAACCGGGCTTCCTCGAAGTCACCGTGTCTCATATGGTCGGCAGCCGCTGCGTAATGCTGCAGAGTGGAGAGCGATACGGAGGCGGCGCTCGAGATCGGCACGCTCCGATCCGAAATCTTCCCGTCCTTTTCGCCGAGATCAGAGCGGATTTTGCGCGCCAGTTCGTCGATGGCGCCCAGGACCTTGTTCCTTCCCTTCACCTCGATGTATTGCGAGTAGAGGACTTCACCCGTCTGCGGGTGGATGATCTCGCCGGACAGCCGGTACGACTCGCCGGCGCTTCTCAACGCGGGGATGATGACGACTTCGCTGCGTTCGCGCTGGGCGATCGCACGGGCGACGTCGACGTCGATGCGGTCTACGCCCGTCTTTTTCATGCGCGCCAATGAGGCTTCCGCACGGCGCCGCGACACCACGTTGACGTACTGCGACTGTTCGAGCGCCACGTACAACGCCACGTCGAAAGATCCGTTGAATATGTCTTCACCGGTGAGGTTGTCGAGATCGGCGACAACCGCCCAGTCGCGCGACGAGAACGGCTTTTCCGCTCCCGGCTTGAGAAAGACGATCGCCGCCAGGGCGACAAACACGGCCGCCGCCGCGATCCACACCATCTTCCATTTGGGCATCGGCGGCTTTTTGGGCATGGGAATCGAAACCTTCGGGAGCTCGATCCTCGGCATCGGCGGCTTCGCCGACTTTTCCGGCTCCTGGACCGGCATCGCTTCGCCCGTGAGCAGAGCTTTCTGGACGGCCTTGAGGTCGTTGAGCAGTTCCTCTGTAATATGGTACCGGTGCTCCCAGTTCTTCGCTATCGACCGGTCGACGATGGCTTGAATCGCCGCCGGCGTATCGGAGCGTATATCGCTCAACCGCATCGGTTCGTCGTTGAGGATCGAGTCGATCATGATCACCTTTTCGGCGCCCTTGAACGGCCGGCGCCCCGCGATCATCTCGTACAGGATCACGCCGAACGACCAGATGTCGGACTGCTGGTCGACTTCCCCGCGCTCGATCTGTTCCGGAGACATGTATGCCACCGTCAGCGGAGCGTTTTCGTTTTCGGACGTGCGGGCGCGCTCGGAGAGACGCCCGAGTCCGAAGTCGGTGATCCTGGCGCCACCGACGTTGGTAATTATGACGTTCGCCGGTCTGAGGTCGCGGTGATAGATGTTGTTCTCGTGGGCGGCGTGGAGAGCGGACACGATCTGGACCGCGTAGTCGATCGCCAGTGTGAATTCCAGCGGGAACCCGTCGATCACGTCGGACAGTTTACGGCCCGCGACATAGTTCATCACCACGAAGGTGTACTTCTCCGTCTCGACCACGTTCTGGATCTTGCAAATGCTCGGATGCTCGAGGGACATCGCCGTCTGCGCCTCGTGTACAAACCGGGCGCACTCGCGATCCTCGTCGAACTGGTGGTTCGGCAGGACCTTGATGGCGACAACTCGCTTGCGCTTGAGGTCCTGGGCTTTGTATACGATTCCCGAGCTGCCCTCGCCGAGCTGCTCCGTTATCTTGTAGTGGGCAATTGTCAGACCGATCATTTCTATCCCCCCTCGATTATTCGAGGTTTATTGAGGTCCGCGGTAGAGGGAGAGTTTTTCTCCCAACCGCTGTTCCCAGTCACCGTCGTACTTGTCGATGGCCGACTCGAGGACGGTGACGGCCTGATAGTCGAGGCCGTTCTCGTAGAGCGCCTCGGCATACCTGATAGTTATGAGCTCCAGCATGTGATCGTTGATTTCGAATTCGCGTTCGTCGATGAGCCGTTCGACCAGCTCTATCGTCTCGGTCCAGGCACCCAGAGTGTTGTACGTGTCAGACAGGTCCCGGACGATGCCGGCGATCGCGTCGCCCGGCTTGCCGCCGTAACCTTCCAGCGGACGGTCGTAGTCGAAGTGGCGATTAATGGCAAACTCGAGCATGGTCATTCGGTACGGGTAGTCCCTGTCACCCGCCGGGAGCAGGTTGATCGTGTTGACGACCAGGTCCTCGTCGAGCGGATGGTCGAGGATGGCCTGGTAACCGGCCTTGAAGAACTGCCGGTCCGTTCGATCGTTGCTCTGCCAGTAGGCAAGCATTTCCGGGTAGTCGCCGATCTCGACGCCTGTGACCGACACATCGCCCCACCATTCCGGCTGCGGCGCGGCCTCCCGGAACGCGCCCCGGTACTCCCGGGCCTGTTTCCAGTCGGTCAATTGACAGCCACCGAGGGCCATTACGGCCACCAGGACCGGCAACGACACCGCCAGCACGAGGCGCCCACGACGCACGCGCATTCCCGTAACTCCTTATATATAATACTTTTGTGCCTGACACACTCCAGGCGCCTCTTCAGAAAGTGCATTTCCTGTGCCAGCACTGGAATGGGGAGGGTCAGGACGGGGTTCTTCGGAACTGGAGCGGCGCCGGCCCGGAGTGCTCGCGCGGCCACGAGCGCACCAAAAAAAGGCGCGGCGGGATTCCCCGCCGCGCCTGATTCTCGATCAGTGAAAGTAGACGACCGTTACTGGCTGCCCTCAGGAGCCGCCATGTCCGCCATGGTCTCCATGTCCGCCATCGCCGCCATCGCCGCCCATATCGTGGCCGCCACTGCCGTGCCCTTTGTGATCGGCCGGATGGTATCCTCCGGGACCGTACATGTCGCCAGGTCCCATCCATCCGTGACGCATCATGTAGTTGTGCATCTCTCCCTCGCCCATGCCGGCGCCGATACAGTGTTCGAGGTCACCCATGAGCTGGTTCATCTTGCCGCCATCCCGCTGATTGCCGGCTATCATCAGCTGGAGCTGGCGCATTTCACGCGCGTGGTAACCGTTTTCCAGCGCGTCGCCTGACAAGTGCAGCGCGCGCTGGCGTTCCACTCCCGCTTCTCCGAGACGTGTCGCCAGTTCACCCGCCGAAACGAGGTCCTCGACATCGCAGCTGCCGTCGCGCAGGCGCTTCTGCGCCCGTTCGCGCAGCTGGTCGTAGTCTTCTTCTCTGGTGCCGCGCCACATCTGCTGCGCCATTTCGGTCTTCATATGACGATTCTGTGTCTGGTCTCTGGGAGGTTCGAAACCATCGTCGACCGCTTTCTCCATGATCTGGTTGGCCGTACGCAAGTTGTTTTCCATGCGAACGCAGGCCTGCTCGAGTGCCTGCTCGGGAACGCCCTTGGTCCGGCCTTCCTGTATCTTGGCCACCAATGGTTCGACGGGCAGGCCCTCGTGGGCCGCCGTCATGACGCGGTTCTGGAGGCGGAGCATGTTCTGCGCCGAGACGCGGGCCTGCTTCTGCTCGCCCGGAAAGAGCGCTTCGAGACCGGCCTGTGAGATGTCCAGGTCGACGCACACGTCTATGTTGGCGTGCATCTGCTTGCGCTCGCCATCGGTCAGACCAGCCGCTGCGTTGACATTGTCGTGCAGGCTGGTGCGAACCTGGTCTTTCGAAAACTGTTGGGTGCGGTCCTGGTCACGGTCGCTCTGCGCCTGAACTGCTGTGCCGAATACCAGCAGGCAGAGCGCGACCATGATCAGCACCAGCCCGTGAAATCGTATGATTGCCTTCATAACACCTGTCTCCTTGTTGCTTGCACGGACGTCGCGGGGCTCAATCGCTCCGTCCACCGTCGCCCGATTAGACGATGTCCCCAAACAAAGGTTACGGCCATTCTGGTTCGACATATAAGAGCCCGTTCCGGCCGCCAAATCCATCATCCACAATAGTTTCTGCCTCCGGTGGTGTAACGAGGCGGCCGTCGACCCAGTACGCGTACTGGTGCGACCCCGCCGTCAGCGCCACCGGTATCTCCCACCAGCCGCCACCGGCGTTCCTCATGGGATTGGCGGTGGGGTCCCATCCGTTGAAGTCCGACACGAGCGAAACCGCGGCCGCTTCCGGCGCGCGTATGCGGAAATGGTACGGTTCGCCCGCGCGGATCACGTCTTCAGAATATTCGAGCATAGTGGGCAACTGGTCGGGCAGCAGCCGCGTTCCACGACCGCCGGGCCACCACGTCACCCCTACGGAAAATCTCTGGATATCGTCGCTCACGCCCAGCGGATCGGTGTAGCGCGCGAACGCGTAACGGGCGTCCAGGTCGAAACTGCGGTTCAGCGGTATCTCCACCCCTGCGCCCAGCTGTCGGTACGAGTCGCTTTCCTCCCCCGGCAGGCGTTCGTTGAACGTCCGCTCCTGCGCCATCCCGCTCATGAAAATCCACAGCGATCCCGTCACGGCGACTTTCACACCGGCCTGCACGAGCATTGAAGTAGAGTCGAAGACGGGGTCCCTGGCGTCGGTGACCTGTCTGTAAACCAGTCCCGACATCACCAACCGGCCCACTGGCCGGATCGCACCCGTGGCCCCGAGCGATGCGCCCAGTTCCGTGTACTTGCCGGGGACCCCCGAATCGTCGAGTGTGATGAGATTGGGATAACTGCGGCCCTGCGCGCCGGCCAGCAGTTCGATGTAACCCCTCCGCCCGGACAGACCGAACGCCGTTTCGGCGCCGGCGTGATAGCGGTTGACCGATTCCTGTACCGAGTCGGCAAAGTAGTTCACGCCGCCGGTGAGCCGCCACCGCCAGGTGCTGCCGACCCGCCGCCGGAGTTCGGCGTTGGCCCTGGCGCCGAAGAGCGACCGGTTCTCGTCGTTGTTGAATTTTTCGAGCGTGAGCTGTCCGTCGAGGTTGACGCGCGTGCGGCTGCCGATGACGCGGGAGAGGAGGATACCGGGGATCACGTCCATGAAATACCCGCCGGGCACCTTGATGATGTCGGGACCGCTC
>CBDUWU010000185.1:0-7245 GCA_965371015.1 uncultured bacterium
GGCGCGAAAGGTAAAAGCTCTGCCCGTGGCCAGCCGGTACAAGAAAGTTATCGAAAAAATATTTGTGGTTGAGCCGGAGAACCCGCGCTCCCGGATGATAGTGTCCGGCAGAGAGGTCTTTCGCGTTTTGAATTGACAGCGTCCCACTAAACAGCGGCGACGAAAAATCCCCGGCACCTTCCGGTGCCGGGGATTTCTGTTTTGGTAGCGGGGGCAGGACTCGAACCTGCGACCTTTGGGTTATGCGTACCACTACAGCTTTCGCTGCCCTGATCGGTTTGTGGTCTGGACTTTCCCTTCGCCCTCAGCCGCTCAACAGAGCGCTGTTAGGGTGCCTGCCATCAAGTCTCTACACCTTCTCCGGTTGAACCGGAGCTTGGCTCGGGATTACCCCGCCAGCGGCTTCCCCGAATTTGACAGGTGATCACAGGTGGGTTTCCCCACCTGCAGCCCATTGCGAGATCAGATTCCATGCGTCCCGGTAGTTAGCGGATTGTGGTTTCCGTTGACGCCGGTCAGCTTCGACAAGGCCGTAGGCGCCGCTGCCGTAGCTGATGAATACCTCAAGTACTCATTCTGATCCCGCGGAATTGAGCCCAACGAGCTACCAACTGCTCCACCCCGCGTCAATAACGTGCCTCCCCCCTGGGGGCGGGGAGGCGTGGTCGTATAATACCCCGATGTCTATCAAAGTCAAGGCAGAAAAGGGACTGCCGACGGCTTATTATTTGCGGTCGTCGAGGGGGATGATCCGGTATACGCGTTCGCCCGGTTTTATGTAGCCGTAGCGCTCGCGGCCGAGTTTCTCGATGTAGGTATTGTCGTTCTGGAGCCTGGCGATGGTACGTTCGAGGTGTTCGCCGTCGCTTTGGAGGTCGGCGATATTGTCCTCGAGCCCGGACCGCTCGAGGCGCAGCTGGGTGATCTTGATGGCACCGCTGTCGCCGAGGACGAATACGTAGAGCAACGCCGCGACGAGAAGGGCGAAAAGGAGTTTCTGGAGGCGTGCGCTCAGCCGTGACTGGTGGCGGTAGAACTGCCTGAGAAAGGGGTAGTTCTTGACGGTGCCGCCGGATGCCACGGTCTGCCGGGTGCCGGTCCTGCGCGCTGCGGGCACGGTCTTCGCCGCCGCGCGCTCTGCCTTGCGCTTTGGCCTTCGCGACGCCTTGCCGGTCTTGCCCGGCCGGGATACGTTGTCTTCGGTTCCCCAGTAACGCATTGATGCCTGCTCCTGTTGTGGTCTCGATCGTCCCCGTCGCCGGCTACTTGTACTTGCCGAACAGACTGCTGGCCGGGAACAATGCGATTTCGCCGAGCTCCTCCTCGATCCGGATCAGCTCGTTGTACTTGGCCACGCGCTCGCTGCGGCACAGGCTGCCCGTCTTGATCTGACCGGCGTTGGTGGCCACGGCGAGGTGGGCGATGGTGGTGTCCTCGGTCTCACCGCTCCGGTGCGATATGACGTTCGTGTAACCGGCGCACTTGGCGGTCTCGATCGTCTGCAGCGTTTCGGTGAGTGTTCCGATCTGGTTGAGCTTGATCAGGATCGAGTTGCCGACGCCGCTCTCGATGCCGCGCCGCAGACGCGTCTCGTTGGTGACGAATATATCGTCGCCAACTATCTGTACGCGGTCTCCCAGGGCCGCCGTCAGTTTGGCCCATCCATCCCAGTCGTCTTCGGCGAGGCCGTCCTCGAGCGAAACGATGGGGTACTTGTCGACCCATCCCGCCCAGTACTCGCCCATTTCTTCCGGGCTGAACACCTTGCCGTCGCCCTTGACGTGGTATTTGCCGTCCTTGAAGAACTCGCTGGCGGCGGGGTCGAGGGCGATGGCGATGTCCTTGCCGGGCTCGTAGTTCGCCTTTTCGATCGCTTCGATGACGACCTGGATCGCCTCTTCGTTCGACCCGAGGTTGGGGGCGAATCCGCCCTCGTCGCCCACACCGGTGGAATGGCCTTTTTCGCGCAAGAGTTTCTTCATCACGTGGAACGTCTCGGCTCCCATGCGCAGCGCCTCGCTGAAGTTGGGCGCGCCCACGGGCACCAGCATGAATTCCTGGAAGTCGACGTTGTTGTCGGCGTGGCTGCCGCCGTTCAGCACGTTCATCATCGGCACCGGCAGTGTGCGGGCCGACACGCCGCCGATGTACTGGTAGAGCGACAGTTCGAGCGCCTCCGCCGCGGCACGGGCGCAAGCGAGTGAGACTCCGAGAATGGCGTTGGCGCCCAGCTTGGACTTGTTCTCCGTCCCGTCGAGTTCGATGAGCTTGGTGTCGATGTACACCTGGTCGACCGCGTCGAGGTCGATGATCTCGGGCGCGATGACGTCATTGACGTTTTCGATGGCCTTGGTCACGCCCTTGCCCGAGTAGCGCGTCGTCTCGCCGTCGCGCATCTCGAGGGCTTCGTGCACGCCCGTCGACGCCCCCGAAGGTACCGCCGCCCGTCCCAGCACTCCGCCGGCCAGGCCGACGTCGACTTCGATAGTGGGATTGCCCCTCGAATCGAGGATTTCCCTCGCAAACACATATTCTATGGAGGTCATCAGTCTCTCCCAGAGGGTATGATTTTCTTCATCACGGCCACATAAATATGAATCAAACTCTAGAAAGATGGTGGGAAATGTGTCAACATAAATCAGTTATCAGGTCATTTCCAACGGCGCGCCCGACGCCGGAGACATACCGACTGCCCTGCGTCATCGGGAGGATGCAGGAGTGCGCCCGCCGCAACGCCACGAGCGTCATGTATCAGACTGCGCTTTTCCGAGCGTGTCTTCGCATGTATTCCATCGATTCCTGGAAGAAATATCCGGAGTGAAAGAAGAAGACATCCAGCTGATTGCACAGGCGCGCGGGGGCGACGAGGTCGCGTTCCGCACGCTGCTGGGCAAGTACGAGCACGCCGTTTTCAGCATCTGCCTGCGTATGGTCCGCAACCGAGACCAGGCGGCCGATCTGGCCCAGGATTCCTTCATCAAGGTCTTCGCGATGCTCGAGCGGTACAACCCGTCGTACGCGTTTTCCAGCTGGCTGTTCAAGATCACGTCCAACCTCTGCATCGACTACCTGCGCAAGCGCCGCATCGAGACGTTCGCCATGGACGCGCCCATCGACGGCGAAAAGGGGGAGATCCAGCGGCAGTACGAGGCTCCCGACCCCGACCCGGAAGAGGAGTTCCTGCGCAAGGAGAAGATGCTGCGCCTCAACGAGGCCATCGAGAATCTCCCCCCGCACTACCGGATCATGCTCGTCCTGCGGCATCAGGAAAATCTTTCCTACGAAGAAATAGCGGACTCGCTCGACATCCCGCTGGGGACGGTCAAAGCGCGCATACACAGGGCCCGGGAAATGCTGAAATCGAGCCTTAAAGGGAAGGACTTTTTCTAATTGATGTTGTTGCAGTCAGTTAATGGATTATTTTGGAGTCGGCATTCTTATAAAACTGGATACAGGATATAAGGTTTAACAAATATTCTTTTCTAAAAATGAGGAACTGGCGAACATTTCAACCCGGCATTCGTAGTCTAGACCGACGGGCAAAAAACGTCGGCCCCAACAGCCCGGGCCGGCTATCGTCCGGACCATCAACGGGTTCGGACCTGGAGGAGCAATAGAACATGTTACCGAACGCACACCACAGGATGCGCCTCGTGGCGGCCGCGCTGCCGCTCGTGCTCGTTTCGAGCCTCGCGTGGGCGGGGCACAAGGTCGAGCGCGTCGAAAAAAGGACCGTCATAGTCGACGGCGAGACGGTCGTTGTCGTCAACAACGCGCGCGGCAAGACGATCGTCATCGGCGCGCCCGGTGCGAAAAACGTGACGATCGTCGCCAGCATGCTGGTCCACGCCAAAGACGCGGACGCGGCCGGCCGGGCCATCGAAGCGCTCCGTTTCGACGTGGAGAAGAAAGACAACAAAATCGCCATCATCTCGAAGCTGCCCAGGTCGGACAAGGACGGCCACAGTTTCTGGTCGGTGGTCAAGGGCGACAAGTACGGCGCCCTGATCGACTTTACCATAGAAGTGCCCCGGGACTTCGACGTGGAGACGGCGACGACCAGCGGGGATGTCCACGTGTCCGGAGTGACGGGCACTGCGCGCGTCATTGCGACGAGCGGCGACGTCCTGCTCCGTGAGATCGGGAGCGAATCGACGGTCGAGCTGACCAGCGGCGCGATCGAGGCCAGCGAAATCGGCGGCGACCTGCGGATCGCCGCGACGAGCGGAAACGCCCGGATCACGCGGATCAAGGGACTGCTCCAGGTCCAGACGACGAGCGGCAACGTCACTGCCGTCGAGATCGGCGGAGACGCGATGGTCCACGTGGTCACCGGGGACGTGGATCTCGAGGGATGCCTCGGTAACGTCAGTATCAGTACGGCCAGCGGAAACGCCCGGATCGTGGGTGTGCTGGGCAGTGTGAATGCCACCAGTTCGAGCGGTGACCTCGACGTCGTCATTATTCCGGTGGGGGACAAGGAGTTTTACCTGAACACGGCCACGGGCGATGTCAATGTCTTCTTCCTGCCCGACCAGGATTATGGTTTTCTGCTCGACGTAAACACATGTACGGGCACGATCTACGGAGACATGGAATTAACGAAACTCGACCAGGTCTCCAGACGTAAGCTCAAGGGAGTGGTCGGCAACGGAAAATCCCGGGTCATCATCGAAACCGCCAGCGGGAACGTTTCGATCGTCGAACGCACGGAAAAACAGGACTAAGGACGACACAACGTGAACTGCGAAATCGTAAGAAAGCTCAGCCAGGACTACCTCGAACGGAGGCTGCCCCAGCTCGACCGTCACGAGTTTCTGCGCCACGTCAACGAGTGCAGTTCGTGCGAACGCGAGCTGGTCAACTACCGCGACGTCTTCACGTTCCTCGGCGCGATGGAGCCGATGGAATCGCCACGCGGATTCCAGAACGCCATCATCTCGCAGCTCAAATCGGAGGGCTTCATTCACCAGCCCGAGATTTCTCCTGTCCGGCGCTGGGCGAACGTTTTTTTGTCCCTTCCCGGCGGCCTGAAATATCCTCTTGCCGCCACCGTCGTCATTGCGGCACTATACTTCCCGTTGAAGATGGCCTTTTCGATGGCCGGAGGGGCCGCCGGCAAGGCGATCGTCATCGCAGCCAACTGGCTGGTATCGATGGGCGATACGCTGGGCGAAGTCTCGTTCTTCACACGCCTCTGGGACGTACTCAACGGCTATGGTCGGGCGCTGGGAACCGTGGCGAACGCCTTGACGACGCTGCTGTCGTCATCCGGGGGGCTGTGGATCCTGGCCGTGGGAGCCGTCGTCGCCCTGTCGGCGATCCTGCTTATCACTCGGGTTGTCAGAAAGAGGAGTTCCAGTAATGCACCGCTATGCCTCTAGCCGGTTGCTGATCGGCGCCGCGGTGGCCCTTGTTTTCGTTTCGCTCCCCTTTGTAACCGCGCGGGCTCAAACAGCAAAATCCGACACCGCCGCACCCGACACCACCGCCGGGGACGAACCAGCGAGTGGTCGCGTCAAGATAAGTATCGACGAGAGCGGTATCAGTATCGAAGGCCGTGTGTCGGTCAGCACCGACAAGGACGAAGACGGCGAGTGGGTCGAGGTGTACGACGGTCGCCAGCGCTACCGCGAAAAAGGCCTCGATATCGTCAAGTTCGGCGAGAGCGTTTTTGTGGCCAAGGACGAACTAATTCGCGGCGACCTGGTTATCTTCGGCGGCAATGCGATGATCGAAGGCCGGGTGGGCGGAAACGTCGTGGTAATCGGCGGCAACATCCGCGCTCGTTCCGGCGCGGTAATCAAGGGCGATGCCGTCGTGATTGGCGGCATGCTGGACGAAGACGACGACGTCGTCATTCACGGCGAGCGCGTCACGTTCAACGAGTTCTTTCCCTCGAGCAGTTTCTGGCTGTTCAGCCCCGAGGGCCGACTCGTCAAGATCGTCCTCTTTCCCGTCGGCCTGTTCGTCCAGCTGGTCCTCGTGTTTCTCGTCCTGCTCTTTCTCCGCGCCCGGATCTTTGTGTGCGACGATCACCTTTCGTCGGGATTCCTCAAGAGTTTCGGCGTCGGATTATTGTCCTCGTTTGTCGGCGTTTTTGGCCTGATCATTGTGTCGGTCACACTCCTCATTACGATCATCGGAATTCCGCTCGCCGTGCTCCTCTGGGTCAGCTGTGCGGGGATTCTCATCCTCGCGTGGACAATATTCACCTTTTCGCTCGGACGCCTGGTGGCCAGGCGTCTGCAGATCGAATCGGACAGCGCCTTCCTCATGGTTTTCATAGGCACCGTAGCGATCAACGTGCCCAGCGTGATCGCGTGGGGGCTCGGCCTGGTCACGATGGGTTTCCTCGAACCGCTGACTTTCACGTTCTCGGCGCTCGGCTGGGTCGTCAAGGGATTCGCGTATCTCGCCGGTCTGGGCGCACTGATTTCGAGCCGTTTCGGCGGCCGCCCGCTCACCGCCAGAGCCGGCGCGGCCCCCCCGGCTCCGCCTGCTCCGCAGACGGTGGATGCGTGAGGCCCGTCCTCATCGGATAATTTGACTTTCCTTCACCGAACCCATTCCGTATCGTATTGGTATGAAGTCCATTGCGGGGAGGGTTCTTGCGGCCCTCCTGTTAGCACTCCTCATAGGACATTCCCACGCCCGGGCCGACTCGGACGCCGCCGCCGAGGCCGCTCCAGCCTTCGATGCCGGTAATTTCGAGTGGGCCTACGGCATGGTCATCGATACGGTTTCGGTGACGGGGAACGTCAAGACACGGTCGATCGCCCTGCTGAGGGAGATGGAATCGCGCGCCGGAACCCGGCTCAAAAAGACCAGCCTGGCGCGGGATCACCGCTATCTCACCGACATCAGCAGCGTGGCCACCGTGAGGATCGCCGTGTATCCCGTCCGGGAGGGACACTGCGGGTTGACGGTGGACGTGACCGAACGGCCCGTCGTCTTCCTCAAGATGGTCTATCCCATTGTCGAGTATGACTTCAACAACGAGCGATTCCGCTACGGCCTCCGCGTCAACGACCGCAACTTCCGCAAGCGCCTGGAGAGTTTTTCGCTGGCGTACACTCGCAACTCGGTCGGCAACGACCATGCGGGGATTGGCTGGTCGACCGACTGGATCGGCTGGCAGCACGTCGGTATCGGGGCGTGGGTTTCTTACTTTCACCGGGGCGACGTCGGGGAAACGCTGTCGATAGTGGAACAGACCCGTGTGTCGACGGCTGTGTCGCTGCC
>CBDUWU010000186.1:0-7240 GCA_965371015.1 uncultured bacterium
GCGTACTTCAGATCCCTGGTGTTGACATAGACGTAGCCGATGTGGGGAAAGCCGTGGCGGTCGATCGCGATCGACGTCTGGGTCCCGGTGACGTTGACAGAATCGACCCTGAAGGTGGTGAATACGGGCTGAGCCGAGATTGTGGCTGCGGATACCACCGACAGGACTACAAACAGAAAAACACCGCGACTGGACATATTCATACCTCCACGGTGTTCTCCCTCTTCCGTGCTGTCAAAGTATAGCCCAACACGGGATATGCGTCAAGGTACCCCGATCAGACGATCTCGAGCATCTCGATCTCGAATATGAGGTCCCTGCCCGCCAGCGGATGGTTGGCGTCGAGCGTGAGACCGGTATCCGAGACGTTTTTGACGATGACCTCGATTTCCTGGCCGTCGCGTTCGAGGACCAGCGATTCGCCGACGGCGGCGTCGAGGTCGGAGGGCACTTCGTCCCTGGGAACGGTCAGCAGCAGTTCGTCGCGGCGTGGCCCGTAGGCCTCGTCGACCGAAAGGGTGAAGGTCTTCTTCTCGCCGGCCTCCATCCCCACCACCGCCGACTCGAAGCCGGGAATCAGCCCCCCCGATCCCACCTCGAACTCGATCGGATCCCCGCCGGCCGAATTGTCGAATTCCGATCCATCGTCCAGCGTACCCCGGTAGTGCGCCTTTACCTTGTCACCCTTCTTGACCTTCGCCATCGTTGTCGCCTTTCGTATCTCTGTCGCTATTATTAAAACGAGCGGAACCCCGTCAACCTTCAAAAACTTCGTCGACCTTGACGATGGTCACGTTGTCGGGCTTTACCTCCAACGGATACGTCGAGATCTTCTCGTCCTCCGTGTAAATCTCCGCCGGTTTTTCGGACTGATAAGAGATCGGACTGGCCTCGTTGTTCACCAGCGCGTCCTTGAGCCCCGCGGCGTCCGGAGTGATGAACACGACCTTCATGTCGCCGAAGGACAGATATTTCTTGAGCGCCGCGTTGACTTCCTCGCGCGTCAGTTCGTCGAGCGTCTCGGCGTACGTCGCCCAGTGGCCGTGTTCGTTGCCGTAGAAGCGATCGTCCAGGGTGTACCCGAGTTTCATCGTCGTCGTTGGCGCGTAGTGGAGGATGTAGCCCTTGAGGAATTTCCTCGTAAGTTCGAATTCCTCCTCCGACATGCCGTTCTGAATGAGAGCTTCGAGTTCCCTGACGGCGGCGCGAAACGCGAACAGGCGTGCTTCGTTGGGTACGGGCCGGATCCAGACCTGGAAGATCTGCTGGCGCCGCGCCACGTTGGCCGGCGGAAACTGGCGGCGGTGACCGCCGGGAAAGTGCTCGATGTAGGCGTAGTCGCCGTAGTTGAGCCCGCGTTTCTCCCGGATCACCTCGTAGAGGTGAGAGAAACTGTTGCGGTGTTCGCCGAGCCACGACGTAGCCAGCGCCAGCGCGTAGAAATCGCGGCTGCCCCGGGTCACGTCGATGGGAAAACCAAAGCTGATCGCCGAGGCGGCGGCGTCTTCCTTTTCGAGGATCATCACGTTCATGCCGTCGATCCGTTCGGGCTTCGGGGCGGCCACAGTTGCGTTCTTACCCTTGGGAAGAGCCTCGAAGTCTTTCTTCACCGTCTTTGCGAAATCGTTATCGGCCGCGCCGCCGAGTCCGATGATCACGTTGTCCCACGTGTAGTGGTCGGCATAAAACTTCTTGACGTCGTCGAGCGTGATCGATTCGAGGCTCTTGACGTGTCCTTCCTCGATGTGACCGTACGGGGTGCCGGCAAAGATAAACTCGTAAAGGACTTCCTTGCCGAGTTCCTCGTCCTGCGAGTAGCGCAGCGACGTCTGTACATAGTTCAGATAGTCCGTCTTGACGCGTTCGAAATCTTCCTCTTTGAACGCCGGCTCGAGAAGGACCTCTTTGAGGATCGCGTAGTACTCGTCGAGGTTGTCGACGTGGGTCCTGCCGCTGAATACCGTCATCTCCTTGTCGACCTGGTCCGACAGACCAGCCGCCATGGGATAGAGCAGTTCCAGGATCTCTTCGTAGGAGTGGCGCTCTGTGGATCCTTCGGTGATCAGCGAGGCCGTCAGCGCTGCCAGGCCTTCCTTGCCGGCCGGGTCATTCTGGGAACCAATGTGAAACAGAACGCGAAAGGAGACGGTCGGGTCGCCGTCCGCGGGCAGCACCACCATGTGGTCCCCCAGGTCGCCTTGCCCGCAGCCTCCGGTGAGAACGGCGAGCAGCAATCCGATTGCAACAATTTTGATTTTCATGGTTATTCTCCCTTCAGAATCAGGACGGTGCGGCGTTCTTCCTGCAGATAACGATTGGCCGCCGCGCGGATATCCTCGGGCGTAATCGACGACAGCGTTCCGTACAGCACGTCGATCGCTTCGATGCCACCGGTCAGCGCGATGGTCCGCGCGAGGCCGCCGGCTGTACGGCCGGGCGTGTCCAGCCCCATCAGAAAGCCGTACCGGGTCCGTTTCTTCAGGTTTTCGAGTTCCTTGTCCGACACCAGTTCCGTCTTGAACCGGGCCGCCGTCTTGTCAATTTCGTCGATCACGTAGTCGATGTCGTCCGGGTTCTTGACCCGGGCATAAACGTCGTACAGTTTGGGATCACGGTTGAAGCCAAAGTCACCCGACACCCACTGGACCTTCTGTTCGCGGATCACGAGCTTCTTGTAGATTTCGCTATTCTCGCCAAAAGCGAGGTCGGCGAGCAGGTATGCCGCCGCAACCGTCTTTTCGGAAGGGTCGAATGCGTCGCCCTTGTAGCCGATCCACACCAGCGGGAGCGTGCGGCCGGGGTAGTCGACGCTGGCGTGGCGTTCGCCGGTCTGAAACGGTTCCGGCGCGATCTGCGGAGGCACGTAGCCGCGCTTCCAGTCGCCGTAAAATTCCTTGATCATTTCCTTCGCGTTGGCCGATTCGAAGTCACCCACGAGAAGAAGCACGCAGTTCTCCGGACGGTAGTACCGTTTGAAGAACGACTTGCTGTACTCGTACATGCCGGGCATTGCGATGATGTCCTTCTCGAATCCCATCGTCGTGTGCTTGTACGTGTGCTTGTCGAAGGCCGTGTTCATCATCTCCTCGTGTGCCTGCCGGAACGGGCTGGTGAAGTTCTTGCGATATTCACCGTACACGGCGCCCGCCTCGGTGCGGAACGGCCCCTCCTCGTAGAAAAGATTCTGGAAGCGGTCGCTCTCCAGGTCCATCGCGGTGGCAAGTTGCGGCGAGGGGATGACCATGTAGTAACACGTGTAGTCGTCGGTCGTGTACGCATTGGCGTCCGCGCCAATTTCGCTCACGATGCGGTTGTACTCTTCGGCCGAGTGATTCTCGGTCCCGCGAAACATCATGTGCTCAAAAAAATGGGCGAAGCCTGTGTGGCCCTCTTCCCATTCGTCGCGGCTTCCCGTGCGCACAACCGTGTAGTACGCGACGAGGCCGCTGCCCTTGACGGGCATCAGGACAGATTTGAATCCGTTGTCGAGAACGTAGTTCTCGTACCCGTAGGGAAAGAACTGCTGGGCCTGGCCCTCTCCGGCGCTCACTCCGCCGAGGGCCAACGCGGCCAGCACTCCGAATATGATCAGACGCATAGACGGCATCCTCCTGCAAAACATTGTTATTAATACACTTGAACCGGCACGCGGCGGCCGCGTCCGGTCTTCGGTAATCGATGGTGATTTTGAATTCGCGAGAGTATAGCACGCAGGGAGGGGCGGCTCACGGGTATTTCTGGCCCGGGCGGGGGGCTTCCGCCGGGCGCCGGAGGCACGTCGGCGGCTATTTGACCACGATTTTCACCGTGACGGTCTCGACGCCGCCGGGTACCCGGTCGGGCAGCCTGCCCCTGGACACGCCGATCTCGTCGAGCCTCGCGAGGAACGCCGGGTAGCGTTCGGCCGGGATGGCGACGAGCACTGTTCGGGGCCCGGCGTCGTCCTTGTCGACCGGGCGGATGGTCAGACCGCCGGATGAGTCGACGGCCGCGGCGACGAGCGAGTCCTGGGCCGCCGTGATTTCGAGGGTGCCACCAAAAGCCGGTTCCGGGGCGGGTTCGGCGGTAGACTTCATTTTCGGGTAGCGGGCGGCCCTCTGGTCCGATTCCGTCACGGCCAGGTTGTCGGCCGAATCGTCGACGGTTGGCGCGGCGACCTGTTCGCGCTCCTGTCGCCCGGCGACGGGCTCATCCTCGAACGACTCCTTGTCATCGTTTCCCTTTGCGGCCGCCGGAGGACTGGCCGGCAAATCTGTCCTCGGTGCCGTCTCGACCGACGCGTCTTTCCCCGGTGCCGTTTCGGCCGGTACGCTCGCCGGCGACGCCTTCTTCAGTTCTACAACCTCCGAAGCCGGGGCCGGCGGCTCCTGCTTCGGCGCCGCCTGGTCGCGAAGTTCGTCGGCTAATTCCTCTTCCGCCGCCGCCAGCTTGTCGACTTCTCCGACTGTCCTGTCGCGCTTCAACTTCTCGCCGACGACTTCTTCGTCCACCAGGCGCGCGAAATCACCTTCGGCGTCCGCATCCGACCGGGCGCGCTCCGGTTTTTCCTCCGCCAGCCCCCGGTCGCGACCGACGTCACCCGGGAACAGCGACCCCGGCTCCCGGCCGGCCGGGAGATAGAGCACCATCAACAGCACCGCGGCCAGGGCCGCCGCGGCGGCGGGGATGCGGACGGCCGGCGGGGCGAGTATCGCCCGCAGCCGCGACCACGGAGTCGGCGCCGCTTCGGGTTGCGGCGATAGCCGCGGCGATAGCCGCGACCGCACGTTGGCGACCAGATCGGCGGGTTCGTCGATCGTCTCCATGTTCTGCATCAGACCGACGAGATTCGTCAAGTCGGCGTGGACCCGCGAGCAGTCCGGGCACGACTCGAGGTGTTCGGCCACACCGGACGCCAGCTCCCCTGAGAGCTCGCCGTCGATGTAGTCGGACAGCCGGCTTCTTGTCTGTTCACAATCCATGTCAGATCGCACCCTTCAGTGATTCCCTCAGCTGGAGTCTCGCCCTGGACAACTTCGACTTGAGCGTCCCCAGCTTGAGGCCGGTGATCTCGATGATCTCCTCGTACGACCGTCCTTCCATGTCCCGCAGGACGACGACCAGCTTCTGTTCGGCGGGCAGCCGGTTGACCGCTTTCTGTATGAGGCGGCCGAGCTCCTTGCGTTTGAGCGCCAGCGCCGGCGACTGCCTGCCGTTTCCAACCTCAATCTTCTTCTTGTCTTCATCGTCTTGCATGTCCAACCGGACTTTCTTTTGTCCCATCCGGTACTCGAGCGACCGGAACCGGTTCTTGCAGGTGTTTACCGCGATCCGATAGAGCCACGTCCTGAATCCCGACTCGAAGCGGAATCCATTGATCGAGCGGTGTACCTTGATGAACACTTCCTGGGCGCAGTCATCCGCATCGTCGTAATCCCCCAGTAACCGGTAACAGAGGTTGAATACGAATCGCTTGTTGAGCCCTACCAGCTCGTCGAACGCTTTGTCGTTTCCCGCGAGAATCTCCCTGACCAGGTCTTCGCTCTCGCGAGCTTCAGCGTGTGATTCCATCCAGACTTTCTATCCGCTCGGGACCATCAACTCCTCATCCGCCACCCACATCACAAAATAACATTCCACCGAAACCCCACTCTCGTCCAGCATTACGATTGTCGGTGACGGCGACCTCCAGGTGAGGCGTCACCAGTATGTTATCGGAGGCCGCCGCCAGAACCCATATTCCTATATATTTAAACATGTTACATCCGCCCGCATTTTTACACCAACTGCGCGTTTTTGATTCGTCGGGGGTTGGACACGGAATCGGGCGAGAGGTTCCCCTGCTTTGAGGGAATTTCAGAGGGGGTCAGGCGGAATTGTGCTCCAGAATGAAATTCCCCAGGGGAGTCAGTTCGACCGGGATCTCGGCCAGGACGAGGGCCATGTCGATGACCTCGTCCTCGCCGGTACCCACGGCGAGTGCCAGCAGGGAGGAGAGGGCGGGTTTGAAGGGTTGCAGGATCCGGCTCGCCAGTCCGATGACGCGGGCCGGCACGTGCTTGACCGCGATCTTGCGCTCCAGCACATCTTCGAAGAGACGGACGGCTTCGAGGGCCGTGACGATGTCAGGTCCACCGATCGGGATGACGCGACGGCGGAGGTCTTCGCGTACGGCGGCGAGCGCCGCGAATTCGGCGACGTCACACATCGAGACCGGATTCGACTTCGTGGTGCCGGGGCCCATGATCCGGACCCGTCCATCGACGACGTCCCAACCGGCGGCGGCACTGAACCACGTCTCCATGAATGCCGCCGGCTGCAGGATCGTCCACTCCATGCCGCTTTCGCGGATGGCGCGTTCGACGCGGCGTTTGTAACGAACGAGGATGGCGCGCGGACTGGCCTCGGAGGAGACGGACGTGTAGACGATGTGCTCGACCCCGCTGGACTCGGCCGCGCGCACCAGACTGAGGTGGCCTTCGAGGTCGACCGACTTGAGGGTGTCGCCCTTGCGGCTGGGCAGCATGGCACTGGCGGTGGTAATGAGGCGGGAAACGCCGCTGCACGCGGCTTTCAAGGTGGCGGGATCTCTGAGGTCGCCGCGAACCGACTCCACACCGAGGGCGGCGAGCGCCCGTTCGCGGTCGGATCCGCCCCGGACGAGTGCGCGCACCGGCAAGCCCCGCGCCCGCAGGCGGGCGCAGACCTCGAATCCCAGGGCTCCCGTTGCGCCGACTACCAGTGGCATCGAGTTCTTGTCGACTTACTGCCCCGGCGGCGGCGGAAATTTTTCGAAGAGCTTCCTGGCCAGCTTGGTGAATTTCTTGTTCTGCTCTTCCGGCGTTGACTTCGGATCCACCTTGCCGTCGGCGACCGCCCGAAAAACCATCTCGCGCGATTCGCCGTCGAGCACGTCGATCATGATCGACCCCTGGTCGAGGTCGCTGGGAGACGAGGTGCTCTTGTTCCAACCGGCTTTGTACCCGTACTCGTCCAGCTTGAGACTTTTTTCGCTGATGACGTGGAGGACGAGCAGGACGTCGGGCTCGTCGGCGGTCAACCTCATACCCTTTGACGCCATCTCGGCATCGATCGCCCCGACAAGACGCTTGAGCCGCATTTCGCCGATGTTGGGCGTCGCGCGCAGCGGCAGCCACCCGTACGAACCCAGGTCGGTGAAGTCGTAATCCGGGTCCCAGTCCTGTTGAACCGTCGCCGACCCGCCGCACCCGGCAACGAGGGCAACGACGAAAACCAGTAT
>CBDUWU010000187.1:0-7226 GCA_965371015.1 uncultured bacterium
ATTGGAGACCCATATAACGACCCCGACCCGACGGTGGGCGACCCCGCGTCCGGTGCGATGGCCGACGACACCGACGGCGTTGAAACCGGTGTGTGTGAGGTATGTCACACCACCACCGACCACCACCAGAACGACGGTACCAGCCCGGTTCCCGGCCACCAGAACGCCAAGGACTGTACCGGTTGTCATCCCCACGCAGACGGTTTCGCCGTTTCGGGTGGCGGCGTATCGAGTGGCGGGTCCAACTGTTCGTGCCACTCCGCGCAATTCAACCCGATGAATACGTCAACGGCGTCCTATCACCACCAGATGGACTCCGACGCGGCCGATTACACGATCGCGTCGCGGACGTGCCTGATGTGCCACGTAGACCACGACATCTTCCGCGGCGACCTCAACACGGGTATCGGCCAGCGGGCGAAGAACCTCCGCGCCGACATTACGAGTTCGATTTCGCAGGGAGACGCGAACGTCCTGGCCAACTACGACTACACGTCGTCGGGCGCCGGCGGGATCTGCCTCTCGTGCCACACGTCGACGCAAACGAAGGGCTACACACACCCCGACGGGTCGACGGAGACGGTCGTGATCAACAAGACCGACTTTGACGCGGCCACGGGGAGCCACAACTATCCGGTGACGTCGACGTTCCCTTCGGACGGGTCGACGTTTTCGGCGACGTGTGTCAAGTGCCACAACGACGAGATGACCAAGAACTACCAGAGCGCCGGCGATCAGTTCGGAACCCACGATTCCAGCTGGCCGCGCTTCCTCGACCCGCTCGGGGCCGCTTCTCCGACGGCTCCTCTCGAAGAGGACTTCTGCTTCCGTTGCCACTCGACGACGGGCAACCCCAACGCCGGGTCCAACCAGGACTCCTACGGGGTGCAGTCGATGTCGACCGAGGCGCTACGGGTGGAACAATCGCTCGGCCTGACGTACGGACACCCGGTGGGCGACTTCCGCGGGCGCCACAGCGACTACACCGAAAACGCGGGCGACCTGGCCGACGGCGCCACGCGCCACGCCGAGTGCGGCGACTGCCACGACGTTCATTCGGCCGCACAGGGGACGCACGACGGCTCCTCCAACCTGGTCTCCAACTCTCTGAAGGGAGCGTGGGGCGTCGAGCCGACGGCGTGGCTGGATGCGCCACCGACGTCGAACGCCAACACCTTCGTGGCACCAACCGGTTACAACCGTGTGGAGCCGGCCCAGAAGGAGTACCAGATCTGTCTGAAGTGCCATTCCAACTATACGACTCTGCCAGCCGGGTCGCGCAACCTGGCCGCGGAGATCAATTATAATTACAGATCAACGCACGGTATCGTTCAGCCGGGAACGAATGATTACTGCAACACGACCACGATGAACGAGCCGTGGGGATCGTCCAAAATCACGTGGTGCTCCGACTGCCACCGCTCTTCGAATGCGTCCGATCCCGAGGGTCCGCACGGGTCCAACCTGGAGCACCTCCTGGTCGAGACGATTGTGTCGGACAACACGAACGGCACGCCGCTGTGCATGGTCTGCCATAGCTCAACGGTGTATTGGACGGGCGACTCCGGGCTCAGCAATTACCCACAACATCCTTCCTCCCAGGGCCAGCACAAAGTTGCACACGGCTGCTTCGCGTGCCATATGTGGGAGTTCGCCACCGATCCGGGCGCCGGCATCAATACCACGGCCAGCCTGTCCTCGGGGAATATCTACGTCCACGGCATGAACAAGCAATTCACCATCAACGAGCAGGACGGCTCGGCGGGCACGGGTCAGTTGTCGGACGCGTTTGTGGACGGGTTCCTCGAAAACATGGATTTCAGTGGCCGCAACTGCTGGGCCGAAACGTGCAAAACGCACTCGAACAAGTCGTACTAGAGGCCACCAGGGAAAACGATGAAGATCAACCTCGCATCCACGCGCCTCGCCTTTGTCCTCCTGGCCGTCCTGGCCGGGTTGATACTGCTGTCGGCGATCGTTCCGCAGAGGGACTTCGCCCAGCACCAGATCCTGGATTGGCGCGCCGCTCTGGGCAGCGGGTACGTCGTCATCGAGAAACTGGGGATCGACCGCATCTACACGTCGCCGGTCTTTCTCGTGACGATCGCGCTCTTGAGCGTGAGTCTAGTCGCGGGCAACACCAGGCGGATCGGCCGGCTGAAAAAGATCCGAAACGCACGAACGAGAATGCGTCTGCTGGGATCGGTCGTTTTTCACTTCGCTCTCCTGCTCGTTGTTGGCGGCGCCGTATTGAATCACATGTACCGGTTCCGGGTCGTATTCGGCCTCACTGAAGGGCAGCGGGCGACAACTTTGCCGGGCAGCTATTTCCGCGACCTGTCGGGGCCCTGGTGCCAGGCCGAAGACCAGGATTTCGTGGTCAGTGTCGAGGAGGTTCACCCTGAACTGGAGATCGGCGAAGTGACAACAGAAGCCGCCCGGATCAGCGTTACGCCGGGGAACGGGGCGCCGCCCGCCAGGGGAGTCATCCGGGTCAACCACCCGCTTCGCCGCGACGGCCTCGAATTCCACCTGGGTGCACGCATCGGGTATTCGCCGGAACTCGCTGTGACCAATAGCGACGGCGACAAAATATTTCGCAGTTTCGTGCGTCTCTCGCACAGGTCCGAACACGACGGCATGGTCGACGCCGATTTCGTGTTCCTGCCAGGCGACAGCACACGGGTTCTCCTCAGCGTAACCGGCGGGAATGATCCGGACTCGGACGCCCGGACCCTCGTCACAGTTGAGCGGGACGGCGAAGAGATATACAATGGGTATCCTGGGATCGAAGGAGAGGGCCTGCCCGGCGGAGGCAACATTGCGGTCCCGCAGATACGCCGCTGGTGTTATGTCGAAGCGATACAAAATCCGTTCATGTCGGTGGTGTTTGCGGGGTTCTGGATAGCGCTCGCCGGACTGGTGATTACACTGGTACCACGGCTGATGCCGGCGAGGAGCAGTGCGTCATGAACAATATCGAGACGATTCTATTCTGGATGGCGACCCTGGGGCTGGCGGGCGCATTTTTCCTTTCTGTGCTGGCGATGGTGTTCGGCAAGGCCGGGCCCCAGCGGGTGGCCGCCGCCCTGTTTGGCGCTACGATCGTGCCTCTGCTGGGGCTGGGCGTGGCGCGCTGGGTGCGCACGGGACACCCCCCGTTCGTCAGCCTGTTCGAATCGATGGTTTTCTCGGTTCTCCTGCTGGTCGTGATCTACCAGGTCGTACGCTGGCGGCGTCCGGCGGCCACCGTCGCGCTGGCGCCGGCCGCCGGGTTCGCGTTGCTGTTGATGGGCTGGTCACTCACGGTTCCGCACGAGGCATCACCCCTCGCCGCGGCGCTGGACAATTTCTGGCTCTTCATTCACGCGAGTTTCGCAACGGCGGGGGCCTCCACTTTTCTGGTGGGAGCCGCGTTCTCGATCGCTTACCTGTTGGGACCCGAGAGACTCGACCGCATGCGTTTGCCGGGGGCGGCCGCGGCGGACGCAAAGAATATCCCGCGCACAGTGTCGACGTTTTTATTACTCGGATTCATTATGTGGGGGACGATGATCGCTTCGGGGGCGATATGGGCGCGGATCGCGTGGGGGCGGTACTGGGGTTGGGATCCGATCGAATTGTGGTCGTTGATCAGCTGGATTCTCTACGCCCTGCTGTTACACGCGCGGTCGACGTTCAAGTTGCCGGCGCGTGTGTTCTGCGTGCTTACGATTGTGACCGCCATTGTTGTCGCATTCTCTTTGTGGGGAATCCAGTATGTCTACAACACGATACACAGCTATGGTTGATCCCCGCCGCCCGAAGGCCGGAGTGCTCCTCGCGGGTATATTATTGCTCGCATCGTCGCTGGTGATGATTGGGGGGTGTGGTGAGGACGAGGCATTCACGGCCAGCCCGGTGCTGGTCAGGTCCGTTGCGTTGACCGATGGTGCGACGGCGCTGCAGCCCGTTCGTCTGCAGGTCGTGGGCGATACGCTCTTCGTGTCGTACCAGGGGGTGCCGCGACTCGACGCTTTTACGCTCGACCTGGAGCGCATCGGAAGCGTCGACCTGACGCGGCCGGAACCCGTCAAACCGAGCGCGTTCTCGGTGAGCGATTCGCAGATCGTCGTCTGTGACCACGCCAGGGGCGCGGTTGTGCTTTACGACCGCCGGGGGCGTTTTATCGACTCCTTTGGCACGCTGCCGGACGGGACGACGCGCCTGTCGCCGCTGGCCATGGCCACGTTCGACAACGTCGCCTACATCGCCGATATGGCGCTCAAGCGCGTGCTGGCAGTGTCGCTAGCCGGTGACTCGAGTGTCATAGACCGCGGGGAACTGATCCTGAAGATCCCGGGGGACGACATGGATGCCCTGGGACTTCCGTCGTCGGTGTTCGTCACGCCGGACGGCCGGCTCCTGGTCGGTGATGCGGGGGAGGGGCGTATCAGGGTGTTTACCTGCGACGGTCGGGAAATTTACGCGTTTGGCGCCGTTCCGGGCGGCGCAAAGATTGCTCCGCAGGGATTTGCCGTCGACGACGTGCGGGATCCATTGCTAGAGGTCGAAGGGTCGTTCGACCCGAGCGGAGTCCGGGAGATGGGCCGCATCCACGTGGCCGACGGAAGGGCGGGTGTCGTGCACGTGTTCAATCCGCTGGGAGAGCACATCATCAGCTATCCGGACGGCGACCGTCTGGACGGGCTGTCGGATATTGCGATTTCGCTCACCGCACGGCGGATATTCGTCGCCGACTCGAGGGCGCGCCGGATTCATATTTTCAGTTACGGGGACGGGTAAGATGAACGGGGTAGCGGTCACGCTGTTTAATTACTTTCACGACCTGGCGGTCGCGCTGCTGGCGGCGAATGTGATCTGCGTCTATATCATCGGCCGTATACTCGACGACCGGCCGGTCAGTGACGAGATCATGCCCCGCCTGTTCCGGACGCTGTCGCGGGTCACTTACTGGACGCTGGCGTTTGTGCTGGCCGGGGGCGTCGTGCGCGCGATCAACTTTATGCAATACGAGTGGAACCCGGCGGTCGGAAAGAGTCTGATCCCGGCGATCGTCGTCAAGCACGTGCTGCTCGTGGGGCTGACCGTGTTTGCGCTGGTCGTGCAGGCGAAGTACCGAAAGAAGTACGGTGGCTGATACCAGGAATATTCTTTTCGTGACGCCGCCCTACCACTGCGGTGTGGTAGAGGTAGCGGGGAGCTGGCCTCCGCTGGGCCTGACCTATCTCGGTGCGCAGGCGGAGCGGGCGGGCTGGTCCGCGCAGATCTACGACGCGATGACGCTGAACCACGACTTCGAACGGGTCGAGCGCGAGCTGGCCTCGATGTCATTCGACGTCTTCGCGACCACCGCCATCACGCCGACGTTCCCCGACGCGGCGCGTCTGTGCCGGATAGCCAAGCGGCTCCGCCCGGGGTGCGTGACGATTCTCGGTGGAGTCCACCCGACTTTCATGGCCCGGGATATTCTGGCCGAGGATGAGTCCATCGACTACATCATATCCGGCGAGGGCGAACTGCCCCTCCATCACTTTCTTGCTGAATTCGGCGACGAGTCGAAGCGTCACGAAACTCCGAACCTCGTCTGGCGCGACGGCGACAGGGTGAGGGTCAACCGGCGCCTGCCGCTCATCAAAGACCTCGACTCGCTGCCCAACGCCTCACACCTGCTCGATTGGCCGGTCTACAAATACTATGTAATTCCCGGATCCCGGTTGGGGGCCGTGGCCACGTCGCGGGGGTGCAGCCACGCCTGTACATTCTGCTCGCAGCAGCGGTTCTGGAACAAGTCGTGGCGCGGGCGGCGGCCGGAGTCGGTGGTCGCCGAGATCGATACGCTGCACAGGGAATATGGCATCAACGTGTTCCTGCTGACCGACGAGTACCCGACGCAGGAACGCGACCGCTGGGAAGAACTGCTCGACCGTCTCATCGCGTTGAAACTCGACATCTACCTGCTCATGGAAACGCGCGTCGAAGATATCGTCCGCGACCGTGACATCCTGCCCAAATACCGCCAGGCCGGTATCATCCACATTTATGTGGGCGCCGAAGCGACCGACCAGGCGACGCTCGACGCGATCAACAAGGAAGTCGATATCAACGACTCACGGCTTGCGATTCAGCTGATCGCCGAGTACGGCATGATCTCCGAGACGTCCTTCGTCCTCGGTTTTCCCGATGAGACGCAGGAGTCGATCGAGCAGACGCTGAAACTGTCCCGCGAATTCAACCCGGACTTCGCCCACTATCTGGCGCTTACGCCGTGGCCTTACGCCGATCTCTACAAGGAGGTCGAAGACCTTATCGAGATCAAGGATTTCAGCAAATACAACCTGATCGAACCGGTGATCAAGCCCCACAGCATGACGCTGAAGCAGGTGGACCTGGCGATTATCGACTGTTATCGCCGCTTCTACATGCCCAAGCTCGCCGAGGTCGGAAAAATGAAAGACCGCTTCAGGCGCGACTACTTGATGCGTTCGATGAAACTGATCATGAGTTCGTCGTTTCTCGCCGGGAAGTTTGCCCGGCTGGGTCTCAAACCGTCCGATATTATGAAGGAAGTCCGCACCCGGCTGAAAATTTAAATGTTGTAAAGGCGGGCGCAAAGTCATGTAAGTGTAGGCATAGCAACTAATTACAAAGGTGTGCATCATGAAACATCGTATGTTTCAAGCTTGTTTTCTGGTTCTGTTCGTGCTGGGCGCGGCCGTGGCGGCCAACGCCCAGGGCGAAGGTTGCACCAACGGTGATTGCCACGAGGGAATTGGCAAGGCCAAATGGGTCCACGGCCCGGTGGGGGTGGGCGCATGTACTGTGTGCCACAACCTCGTCGAGGGGCAGGACCACCAGTTTGTCTTCGCGATGGAAAAAGAAGAACTGTGTTTCGCGTGCCACGAAGAGAGCCGTGACATGATGTTGCAGCAGCACCGCCACACACCGGTGGCGACCGGCGAGTGTACCGGGTGCCACGATCCGCACCAGAGCGAACACCGTTTTACGCTCAAGCATGAAGCGAAGAATCTGTGTTTCACCTGCCACGAAAAAGCAATGTTCGAGGGCAACCACGTGCACGGGCCCGTTGAGGATGGGGACTGCGTCGCCTGCCACAACCCGCACGCGTCCCCGTTCGATAAGCAACTGCTGTCGGAACAGTCGGAGATGTGCGTCAAGTGCCACAGTGAACTGAACGACATAAAGGTGTTCCGCCACTCGCATCC
>CBDUWU010000188.1:0-7209 GCA_965371015.1 uncultured bacterium
GTCGTCGGCGTCTCCGCAAGCGGCCCAGGAGGAAAGCGTTACAACGGCAATAACGATATATGTGCGGACGCGCTGCATAACGTTCGGTCTCCTCGAGGTCGGCGAGCTTCTCGAAAGTGGAGTGCTGTTAAAGTGTAGTCCGGGGGGAGCCGGTTGTCAACGCGGCCCGGTCAGGGCTTCTTCTGGTGCTTCTTGCGCCACCGGTACGGCGGCTCGAACGGTGGCGTTGGTGCGGTGAGCGATGCCTGCAGGATCTGGTCGGCCAGATCGGGGAATCCGTTGTCGCCAAAGTAGCTGACGTTCTCGTACGCGAGTCCCATCTCGAGCAGTTTCACCGCCAGCAGCTCGCCGTCGACGAGGACGTGGGCGAGCTGGCGTCCATAATAGTCGTTTCCGTCGGGGACCCATTCGAGCAGTGTCGCGCTCGTCATCATGACCTGCGTGGATTCGGCGGCGGCGGGACCGTGCGGCTGGTCCTCCATGATCCCGACGCTGGGGCTCTTTGTTTCGGGCGTGTCGATACCGAGGATGCGAATCGGCCGGCCGTCGAGGTAGAAGGTGTCGCCGTCGTCGAACTCGACCCGGCGGATATCGAGGTAGAGGGCGTGCTCGTGCGTCGGCCGGTACCCGGCGGGAGCGTCGTCCCGGCAACCCGGGGCGGGCAGAACGCACGACAGCGCGACGAGGGCGGCGAAGACGGCGCGGGTCCGGCGACGAAGGATGTTGCGTGCTGTAAGTTCATACATCGTGGCGAGACTACCAGACGCCCGTATTCGAGTCGAGCGATGCCTCGTCCCGCCACGCGGGGGCGTGTTACAATCACGGGTTGTCACGGGAACGGATCATGCTATACTGCGTCCCCGGAAAAGAATTTGGATACCCTAATACTGGGTCCGTAACTCAAATAATACATCGGGGTTGGATCTCGCTCGAACGGATTGAGCTGTTGTTCTTTCGAGGCCCCGAACGCATATTAGAACCGCCGGAAACAAGACCCGGCGGGAAGGAGTCGACATGCCGCGCAAGGAGGTCACCGTCATCGTAGCCGGTGAGGGCGGTGAAGGGGTCATCAGCGTCGGAGAGATTCTGACGCGGACGGCCGCCGATGCAGGACTGGACGTATTCACGTTCCGGACATACCCCGCGGAGATCAGGGGTGGGCTGGCCATGATGCAGGTGCGCGTGGGGTCCGATCGCATCCAGTCGATGGGGCACGGGTGCGAGGTGTTGATGGCGTTCAACCAGGAAGCGATCGACGAATACGCCGACCACGTGGTGGCCGGAGGCGTGATGCTCTACGACCCGAAGTACGGCGAGCCGGCACCGGACTACCGCCGGGCGGCGCTGCCCGTCACGCTCCACGACATCGCCGTCAAGGAAGCGGGCGGCAAGATCGCGAAGAACATCGTCGCGCTGGCCGCGCTTGTGCGCACCCTCGGTATTCAGAGCGAAACGGCGAGGCAACTGGTCATCGACAAGTTCGGGCGCAAGGGCAAGGAAGTTCTCGAGAAAAACCTCAAGGCCTTCGACAGGGGACTTGAACTCCTGAACGGCGACAGCAATCTCGACGGGTTGACTCTGGAGCCGGCGAACGAAGAGCTCAAGAATTCCCGGCGGATGATCGTTTCGGGCAACCAGGCGGTGTGCCTGGGGGCCGTCGCGGCGGGGTGCAAGTTTGTCGGCGGTTATCCCATCACGCCGGCGACGTCGATCCTCGAGTTCATGATGAAGCATCTTTTCAGCCTCGACGGTGTCGTGATCCAGTACGAGGATGAGATCGCCTCGCTGTCGGGTTGTCTCGGCGCCTCGTGGGTGGGGAAGAAGGCGATGACGGCGACGTCGGGTCCCGGACTGTGCCTCATGTCGGAAATGATCGGCATGGCGTCGATGTCGGAGATCCCCGTTGTAATCGTCGATGTCCAGCGCAGCGGACCGGGCACCGGGATGCCGACCAAGACCGAGCAGTCCGACCTGTCTTTTGCCCTTCATTCGTCGACGGGGGAGGCGCCGCGGATCGTCATCGCGCCGACGACGGTGGAAGACTGCTTCTATCAGACCGTCAACGCGTTCAACCTCGCCGAGCGTTTCCAGATGCCGGTGCTGATTCTGACCGACCAGTCGATGGCGTACCGGACGCGAACCATCGACGTACCGCAACTGGAAGGTCTCGAGGTCGTCGACCGCGACATGCCCGCGATCAACCCCGACCGCCCCTACAAGAGATTCGAGGATACCGTGACCGGCGTGTCCCCGATGGCGGTGCCGGGGACGCCCGATGCGCTGTTCGTCCAGAGCGGGCTGGAACACGACGAATTCGGCAACGCCAACTACACGCCCGAAAACAGGATGAAGATGATGCGGAAGCGGTTCCGCAAGCTCGATACGCTCGAGCGGGAGCTGGAAGTCAAGGGTAACGGGATTTTTGACGACGGCGATGGGGCCGAGCTGGGCGTGATCGGGTGGGGATCAACGGAAGGGCCGATCCGGGAGGCCATAGCGAACGCGCGCGCCGAGGGGATCAAGGTGGCGCACCTGCACCCGAAAGTGCTGATGCCGCTGCCCAGGTTCCAGATCGCCCGATTTCTCAAACCGCTCCAAAAGGTGCTGGTCATAGAGGAGAACTTCACCGGCCAGCTGGCCGCCCATCTCAGGTCGAGCGTGGACTTCGGCGACACGGTGATCGTCGAGGTCAAACAGTGTTCGGGGCTGCCGTGGACGAGCGACAGCGTGTATTCGGAAATCATCATTCGAGCGCGCGAGGACAGGAAAACGCGCGAAGGAGAGGGATCATGTCGAGAGACGGCGTAGCGCTGAAAGCCAAAGACTACAAGAGCGATGTCGAGCCCGTGTGGTGCCCCGGTTGCGGGGACTTCGGAGACCTGGCCGGATTCACGCAGGCCCTGGCGGCGCTGCAGCTGGCTCCCGAGAACATGGCGATCGTGTCGGGCATCGGTTGCTCCGGCCGGTTCTCCCATTTTATCAATTGTTATGCGTACCATACCGCCCACGGCCGGGCCATCCCGACCGCGGTGGGCGTGAAGTCGGCCAGTCCCGAACTCGACGTGTTCGTCGTGGCGGGTGACGGTGACAGCTTCTCCATCGGGGGAGGGCACCTGCCGCACGCGGCACGCCGCAACCCCGACATAACGTACCTGATCCTCGACAACGCGATTTACGGTCTCACCAAGGGGCAGAGCAGCCCGACGACACCGCAGGGGATGAAGTCGGGAACGAGTCCCCACGGGATGTTCAACCCGCCGATGGACCCGGTCCAGATGCTGCTCGCCTACGGGGCGACGTTCGTTGCGCGCGGCTTCTCGTCGAATGTCAAGCAGGTGGCGGCGATCGTCAGGGCTGCCATCGATCACCGGGGATTCTCGGCGATCCAGCTCATCTCACCCTGCCCGACGTTCAACAAGGTCATCACGTTTGATTACATGAAACAGCGTGTGACGGAAATCCCCGAAGATCACGATGCATCGAGCAAGGAAAGCGCGTATCGTTATGCGCTTGACCCGGACCGGGTGTTTACGGGTATCTTCTACCGGTCGGAGGAACCGACGATGTTCGACAAGAACGAACATCAGAGATCCCTGTCGGTCGCACAGGAGCCGTGCACGGTGGAAGAGTTGATGGCGCGCTTCTGACGGCCAGATCCCCCGGGAGGAAGCCCTTGAAAATCACCCGGTTCGCGCTCGCCGCTCTTGCGGCCATGGCGTTTCTGCTCGTCGTGAACGTGGCCCTGTACCCCGTCGTATTTCCCGCCGGCCCCCCGCAGCTCTACCAGTACGAGCGCGCCGAGCCGCTCGCGCTGTATCACGTGCTCGCCATGTTCGTCGTATCGCTACTCCTCGCGTACGTCTTTCCCCTCGGTTATCGGGGAAAAACGCCGTGGGCGGAAGGGTTGCGTTTTGGAATGCTGATGGGAGTGCTGATCAGCCTGCCGGCGAGCCTCAACATCTACGCGATGACGAACATCAAATTCGCCGGCTTGCTCACCGTCGTGCTGTGGAGCGTCATCACCCATGGAGTTGCCGGCACGCTGATCGGCGTGTCCTACGGCAAGTCGCTGCAAAGCGGCGGTACCTAGGCCATGGACTTGTTGCGTTTCTTCTTGTGACGCCGCTTCTTCGGGCACCGATGGTGATTGCCCGGGGCGTTGGATACCGCGGGCTCGTGCTCCGGCGCTTCGGCCGGCATACCTGCCGGCGCTCTGGCCGGCGGTGGTGCCGTCTGCGGAGTACTGGCGGGTGATTCGGCCGGGATCACAGCCGGCGTTTCGACCACGGCGACGAGCGGCGCTTGGGCCGGAAAGCTTTCCGGCGCTTTGGCCGGCATACGTGCCGGCGGGTCGTTCGCGACGACCGGGGATGGATCAGCCGTGGGTACGACCGGCGTTGGATCAGTCGCGGGTACGGCTTTTACCACTTCGGCGGCAGGTGACGGCACAGCGGGCGCCTGGACACGGCGGTCGGGAATCCCCGAATACAATCCTTCGAGACGGTGGGCGATCTGCTCGAACGAATACTCCGATACAATTTCATCGCGAACGCTGGCGGATATGACCCTGAGGAGAGACGGGTCTTCGGCGAGTCTCATCAGATAGTCGGCGCCGTCGGTGGGTTGATCCGCGTCGAAGAGAAAGCCCGTGTTCGCGTGGCGCACCAGCGGATCGATCTTGGGACCGTGGGGGGAGACGACGGGAAGACCGGCGCTCATCGCCGCCAGCACTGCGTCTGACGTTTTCTCTGATTTCGAATAACTGACGTACGCGTCGGCGGTTCTGTAGAGGCGTTGGATCTCGTCTTCGGACTCGGCTCCCGTAAAGATGACGGACCGGCCTTCGAATTCGGCGTCGGCCTGCCGGGAGAGCCGGGGTCCCTCCGGGCCGCCTCCCGCCACGATCAACACCGCATCCGGGTGCGAGGCACTGACCCGCTTCCAGGCTTCCAGCACGCCGGCGACGTTTTTTTGCGGAATCAACCGCGCGACCACGATGGCGACGAAAGCGTTTTCGGCGATGCCGAAAGACCGCTTGAGCACGCGCTTTTCTTCCTCTGTTGGAGGGGCGAACTTCTCGGCGTCGACGCCGTCGGGGATGCTCGCGATTTTTGACGACGGAATTCCGAATGCTTTCAGCGCTCCCAACGCGTCGGGGCCCGGCGCAATGATGGTGTCGGCCTTGCCGAGCACGAATCCCAGTCGCCGGCGTCCGGACCGGGACCGTGTCAGCCGGTCGTAACACGTTCCGGGGTCGACGCTGGGTATCCGCTGAATGAGTGTCTTGTCGGGCAGAAGACGCTTGATCACGGCGCCCGCCAGCGCCGTAGAGTCGATCGAATGGACGTGGATCACGTCGTACTCCCGGCGGCGTTTCCACAGGTAGGCGAGAGCCGGCAGGAAGAACGTATCGGGGCCGAGCGGCGCCGAGCGGCGAATCACCGGCGTTGTGCCGGCCATCTGGGCGGCGCTGGTGCCCGGAAGTCGCCGGGTGAGCACGAAGGGGGCGAACTGGTAGCGGTCAATCCTCTCCAGGAGACCGCTCAATTGACTCCCGGACCTGTCGAGAAGCGGGTGGTAGCCCGGAATCAGCATGCAAACCCTGGTGCGCGTCGAACGCATTCGTCGACTCCTCCTCGATGTCGATACTGGATCGCTCCGTAAGAACTTTAGATTTAACCGCTTAACTTGCAAGATTCGTGCGCGGAAAGCCCTCCCAACGGCGAAATGACGCCAGATCCGTTCTTTCTGCCCGGGTTGAAGCCGAGCGGCCCGGAACCGACAATCAGGTAACCGGTCCGCGCGCTCAACGGCCACAAAGTTGCCGATTCCGGCTCCCGTTTTGCGCCGGACGGGGCCGATTCTGCAATAAAAAATGGACCCGGAAGTAGTTTTCAAGTGCCCGGGTGTTGCCAGTAATGGCTTGACAATGTGCCTGAAATTGAATTAGTTAACTATGAACCCCACATATGACGTGTACCCCCTATAGCACGTCGGTTTCCCAGTCACTCGGTCATAATATCAATTGCTGGCACGGGAATTGATTTAATACATCGACTTTGAGGACGAACTATGAGTTTTCGCATTCTCGTGTTGATAGGGCTAATCTGCGTTCCGCTAGTGCCAGCGGCGACGAACGCAAGCACGTACTATTCAGAACACAACGGTCAGCCCACGTCCGGTGGAGAGCCTGTTTTCGCCACCAGGGCGGACGTGATGCTCGACACCATCAAGAACCTGATCGAGGCCAAGGACTACGAGGGCGCCCGCAAGCTGGCCGAAGAAGTGACGACGGATTCACCCGATATGGTGGACGGCTGGGTCATGCTCGGCTACACGAGGAGCCTGACCGGGCAGTTCGCACAATCGAACCAGGCCTATGACATGGCCATCGAATACGGGGCCGACGCCCGGGACATTCTCCTCCGTAAAGCCTACAACTGCCGCAAACTCGACGACCCCGCCAGTACGCGCGAGTGCTTCGAGCAGATCCTCGAGATAGAATCCGACGTGACGGTGCTGATGCAGTTCGGCGCGTTCGAGAGTTCCGTTCAGGACTACGAGGCAGCGGCCCGGATTTACCTGACCGTCATCGACCTCGAACCCGAAAACGTAACGGCTATCGACGCCATGTCACGCGTCGAGCACAAGCTCGGAAACAAGGTCCAGGTCAAGTACTGGCTCGATAAGGCGCTGGCGCTCGAACCCGAAAACACGAAGTTTCTCCAGCGCCTGTCGCTCATCTACCTCAACGAGCAGGACTACGATCTGAGCGTTCACTACCTCACCCGGTTGATCGAGATCGATCCCGAAAATGCCGGCGCCTACCGGAACATGGGTATCGCTTATTATCAGAAGGGCAAAAAGACGCAGGCTCGCGAATCGTTCGAGAAAGTCCGGTCCCTCGGCGGCAAAATGGATGGGCTCTACGGGCCACTGGCCGACTGTTACCGCTCGACGGGCGCGACCGGCGACGCCCTCGCCGTCATCCAGGAGGGCATCGAGCTCGAAGACCAGCAGGCCTGGCTCTACAGCATCTGGGGCAAACTGCTCGAAGACCAGCAGCAGTACGACGCCGCGATCAACAAATTCAGCAAGGCGGTCGAGCTCAAGGACGAGCCGTGGAGCGGCTACGCCAGGAAGCAGATCGCCCGCCAGGGCCAGCTCAAGAAGAGAGCCGAGCTGATCGCCCAGCAAAAAGAAGGATAG
>CBDUWU010000189.1:0-7205 GCA_965371015.1 uncultured bacterium
GGGACCGCCCCCACAATCCCTGGCGTTCGGCCCGGTAGAGGCGTTATAATCCGCCGCGATGGACACTCCCGCCCCGTATATTCTGTTCGAAACCGACCGGCGGGACCGGGACGACGGCCGGACGCTGTTTTTTTCGGCCCCGTCGGCCGTGCTGCGTCTCGATCCGGGAGGCGATCCGCGCGAGTTTTTCGACTCGATCGAGGCGGAAGTGTCGCGGGGGCGTTGGGTCGCGGGGTACTTCTCCTACGAAATGGGGTACCTATTCGAGACCCGTCTCGCGCCGCTGGCCGGCAGCCGCGTTCCCCGCGGACCGCTCGCGTGGGTCGGTACATTCGACGCGCCGGGAGAGAGACCGGCGAGTCCCGCGGGCAATTTCGACATCTCGGGTCTCCGCGTCAACAACGGCCGGGATGAGTACGCGGCGGCAATAGACCGCATCAAGTCGCACATCGTCGCCGGCGACACTTACCAGGTCAACTACACGTTCAAACAGAGATTTACTCTCGATGGTTCACCGTTGGCTTTGTTCGAAGCGTTGCGCGAGCGACAGCGTGTGTCCTACGCCGCCTGCATCGACGACGGGGAACGGACCATTATTTCGCTCTCCCCCGAGTTGTTCTTCGAACGCGAAGGAGACAGTATTCGCGTCAAGCCGATGAAGGGCACCGTCGGCCGCGGCGCCGATGCCGGCGAAGACGACGAGCTGGCGGCCTGGCTGTCCGCCGACACGAAGAATCGCGCGGAGAATGTCATGATCGTCGACATGATCCGCAACGACCTCGGCCGGATCGCCCGGTCCGGCGGGGTAACCGTTCCCGCGCTGTTCGAGGTGGACAGGTTCGAGACCCTCCACCAGATGACGTCGACGGTCGAGGCCGACGTGCCGGCGGGAACCTCGTGGTTCGAGGTGTTCCGGACGTTGTTTCCGTGCGCGTCGGTGACGGGTGCGCCCAGGGTTCGCACGATGGAACTGATCGCCGGCCTCGAGAAGGAACCGCGCGGAGTCTACACGGGCGCGATTGGTTACATCGCCCCGGACAACAGCGCGTGTTTCAACGTGGCTATCCGCACCGCCGTCGTCGACCGGATGGGGCATGGCGAAATGGGGATCGGGAGTGGCGTGGTGTTCGATTCGGAAGCGGACGCCGAATACGAAGAATGCCTGCTCAAGGGACACTTCCTCGTCGCGGCGGCGTCGCCCTTCGAACTGGTGGAAACGATGCGCCTCGAGGATGGCTCGCTCTTTCTCCTCGGCCTTCACCTGCGGCGGCTGGTGCATTCCGCCGCCCGTTTCGGCTACCCAGTGTCGTGCGCTGCCGTCGAAACCCGTCTCGGCGAAGTTGCCGCCGGCCATCCCGCGGGCCGGCACAAGGTCCGCCTGCTCCTCGACGCGGGCGGGCGGATCGCCGTATCGGTCACGCCACTCGAACTGCCTGTGCCGGTGATGAGGGTCCGTCTGTCCGCCGAGCGCGTGGACCCCGGCGACGAGATGCTCTATCACAAGACCACGCATCGGCCCGTGTACCAGCGGGAAAGGGAGGCGGCTCTGGAGGAAGGGTATGGTGAGGTGTTGTTCCTCAACACGCGAGGTGAGGTGTGCGAGGGTTCGATCACCAACGTATTCGTCAAAACCGGCGGGGTGATGGTCACCCCGCCGGTTTCGAGTGGTCTGCTCCCCGGCACCTTGAGGGAGGATCTGTTATCGAACGGAGAGTGCCGGGAGGGTTTGTTGTACCCGGCTGATATCGCCGGAGCCGATGCCCTGTTCGTGGGCAATTCGGTGTCCGGGTTGATATCCGCGAAGATCGATTCCTGATTCCGTCCTACCCGCTCGCCTTCTGCTCCTGATCGTCTTCCGTGGATTCGTGCAGTGTCATGCAGAGAGGGTACGGACGCTCCGCGTCACACAACAGTTCTTCGACGGTTGTATTGCGAAAGGCCGTTTCCAGCACACCCATCGCCTCGTCGATCCGGTGGTGCAGCGGACACAGTACGTCGACTTCCTGGATCTGGTCCATGGGGCAGCGGTTGATGCGTTTGAAGGGATCGACGGCGTTGATGATCTCGAGCAACGTAATGTCAATCGGCTTCTTGCGAAGCTTGAACCCGCCCTTCGAACCGCGCTGCGACTGGACGAGGTCTTTCCGGCCGAGCTGCTGAAGCACCTTGTACAGGTACCCCATGGGCACGTCCGTGGCTTTGGCGAGGTTGGCGGTGACCATGGGCTTGCCATCCGCACTGGCCAGCGTCACCACCGCGCGAAGCGCATACTCAACAGTTTGAGAAAGCAATGTGCTCCTCCCTCAATTTTATGGGACTAAAGTGGTCGTATTTAAACCCCAAGCGCTTAGACCGGATGGCCGCAAACGGTCATCCGGTCGAGTCTCGAGAGCAAAGGGATTATACGCACAATTCGCAGAAAATCAAGTAGATATGAAGGTCCACAGGATGACTTTGTCCGATACCGGCCCCGCCCGGACAGGTCCGGCGGCGGCCGGGAAGCTACCCACCCGGCCGGGCTTGTGTTATCCTTATAGAGTCTACAGTTACACGGTCAACACTGTGGGGGAGTCAGATGGAATCGCGTCCTGCGGAAATTGCGACGGGTGATTACCAGGTCGCCCGGGGGTGGGTACCCCCGTGGGTCGAAGCACTGGCGATGCCCGTCTGGATCAGCGGTAACGATCGAATCATTACTTATCTCAACGTTCGCGCCGAGGAATTACTCGGACGATCGTCGGCACATTGCATCGGCAAGCAGTGCTATCAGGTCATCCGCGGCAAAACTGGCAAGGGCGAGAAGTTCTGCAGCGAACAATGCCCGGCGATCCGCCAGCTCAACTACCAGAATGAAATCGAACCGTTTCGTATCCGTGTCGGAGTGGGACGCATGGCGCGGTGGGTCCAGGTCGTCATGATCGCGGCCCAGTCGCCCGACCTGAACGGTGTTTGCATGATCCACTGCGTCATCGACGACGAAAAGGAGCAGAGGCTCAAGCACTATCTCGCCAGGGTGATGACGCGAACACCCGGGGCCCGGCTGGGAAAACGCGAAGTCAAGAGTTTCAGCCTCACGCGACGCGAGAAAGAAATCCTCTCACTGTTGTCCCGGGACGCCTCTCTCTACGAAATCGCGGACAAGCTCCACCTCAGCTACTCGACCGTCCGCAACCACGTTCAGCACATTTTGCGAAAACTGGGCGTTCACTCGATTATGGAAGCGGTCGCTTTTTACCTCCTGACGACGGACTGATCTTCGAAATCACTTGATAAACAACGTGTTAACCGGACTCGCGCGGCCCGGAAAAAATGATGCAAACGCATCATTGAAATTCGACTCGTAAATCCGGCAAAGTTAAGTTGCGGGAGTGCCGCCCTCCGGGCGGTGGTCCCGCGTCATTATCGCATACCGGAATGACTCATCCCGCTATTGCGCCGGAGGCGCCCGCCATCCCCGGCGGGTGTCCCTCCGGCGTGACTATGCATATCGATGGAACCGGCAGCGGTAAGAGACCCCACCAGGATCGAGTTCGGGTAGGGGCCAGCTGGGTCACGTATCGCGAATTACGCACGGTTCAAAAACGCGGTCGTGATTGGCTGGCAGGTGTATCTTTGGCAGATACAACTCGGGCAAGGTAACCGGTTCCGCGGCACAGGACGCGGGACCGGTTCTTATTTGAGCAGGACCATCTTCTTCGTGCGGGTGAACCCGCCGGTGGTCAACCGGTAGAAGTACACGCCGCTGGCAACTCGCCCTCCGTTGTCACCGCGTCCGTTCCACTCGACGCGGTGGACGAGGCCGGGGACGCGGGACTCCGATACGAGCGTGCGCACCCGCCTTCCGGCGACATCATAGACGGTCAATTCGACGTGGGTGCGATGTCGTACGGTGAACGTGATCGCCGTAGACGGATTGAACGGGTTGGGGACGTTCTGCGCCAGCGTCGTCCTGTGTGTTGCGGGGGGGGCGGCGTCGACGGGATCGCCGACGTCGTTTTCGAGCCAGCACAGTATCGCGGCGAGGTGACGGGCGCGGGCCGGCACACCGGTGGGCTCGTGGTCGCGGATCGTGTGGAAGCTGAATCCCGAGAGCAGCACCCGGGCCGTGTCACCGGCGACGTTCACCGTTGACTGCGACAGGACCGCCGCGCGCTCGGGGTCGCCCGAGTAGGCCATTTCAACGGAAGCCGTGCCGTATGGTTCGAGCACATCGAAGTCGTTGACACCTGTACAGTCGCCGCCGAACGCGATCAGAGTGTCGGCGCCGGCCGGGCCTTCGAAGCACGACCCGGCGAGTCCGGTGACGAATGGCGAGACCGGTTCGCCCAGGGACGTATGGGTTTCGGTGACGAGATTGAAGTTCATGTAGATGCTGCGCAGATCGCCGGCGCCGGCGCCGGTTTTGACGGCCCAGGAGGACGCGAGATTGTCGCCGGACAGGTAGACACCGGGTCCGTTCGCCCCGTAGTCGAGGAATTCGAGGAGCATGCCGAAATCGTCCGAGGAACGCTGCCAGCTGAGGCCGGGGACGCCGTCCTGTATCCCACCGTTACGCAGATACCCCGTATTCCATATGATTTTTTTGTAAACGGACAATAATTGATCGATAACACTCTTGACCCGCACGCCGGGACCGCCGCCACTATCGAACAGGGGATCGATGACGTCGTAGCGATCGGGTACGATTCCCAGCATCGAAAACGCCGACTCGAAGTAGGGCCGCGTCCCGGTGCCGTCACTTCCGTCGACGTAGAGGATGTCGGTGATGCCGCCGAGCGCGTTGGAGGGCAGGCACGTCACTTCCATCGCGGCGGCCCGGACCGCTGCCTCCGTCGAAACCGCTCCGGTGTGGAGGCTCCAGTAGTTGGTCGCCCCATTGCCGTCGCGGGCCGAGAAGTAGTACCAGACGGTGTCCCCCGGCTGGTACAGCGCGTCGTTGAGATCGATGGTGAACCTCGGTCCCTGGTAACCGGTGTAGCATTGGAGGACCGTCCAGCCTCCGCCGGTGGAAACGAGCGGGTTCTTCGTGAGGTTGTCCGAAATGGCGGTGCCGGACTTGGCCGGGGAGACGTCCTTGACGTGGCAGTAGACGGCCGCGCCGCTGCCCTGGTCGCCGGGGACGTGATAGTCGATCCCGACGTTCGAGTACACCCTCACTGTGGCCGTGTCGCGCGGAACGAAGGTTCCCTTGAGCAAGGCGATATCCATGCGTACGGTTCCGGTCAACGTCCCGTCGGCCGAAAAATTATCGGTGAAAAAATCGAACGGGTAGTTGGCCCACGAAGGTCCGGACACGTCGATGCGCCCGACCCTCACGTTGTCGAAGAGCGGCGCGTGGCTGTGGCAACGCCCGTCGCCGTAGATGCCGCACCACACAAAGCACATGTCGACGGTGCGGAGCGCCACCTGGATCTGTTCCGCTCCCGCGTCGACGTAGTTGCCGATCTCCGCCCGATGGCGGTACCAGTCTTTGCGGTCGCCGTAGTACACGGTGTTATCATCGTCCCACGGCGATTCGCACCCGGCGGTGACGCCTCGGACGGACCACTGGTAGAAGACCAGGTTCTCCACGAGAAGGTCGCGGTAGACGTCGAATTCGAAAAACGCGCTTTGTGCTGTGACGGGGATCGCAGTCCCATACCGATCGGTGTTCCATTCGATGATGGGCGACCAGATCTCGTTGGATACGTAGTCGGCGCCCGAGTAGCTACTCGAGGGGCCCGTCGGTACCGCCGCCTGTTCGGGGTGGCCGCCGCACGAATAATCCTCCGTCGATCCGTTGAAGAATCCCCACAGTGCCGTCACGTTTCCGACGCACGGCGCCTCCTGGAGCACCGTCAAGCCGGGAAACAAACCGCTGAAATCGCCGCGGCCGCCCAGTGTGCTCGCGCGCCAGAATCCATCGTTTGTCTCGGATGCGCCGATCGGTTCAGCTTCGAAATCCTGGAAGTTGATCAACCCGATCTCGTCAGAGAGTCGCAGGCTGTCGAGAATGATGGCGCCGTCGGTCGGCCAGGAGCCGTCCTCGTCCGACCACGCGCCGTCTGTGTACACCTCGAACGAGATCCGGACGGTTGCTCCGAGGACGCTGTCCGGGATCACGAACGACTCGAACAGTGGCGTGGTGCCCGTTCCGAAGTAGCTGTAATCCGCCAGATACACCCACTCTCCGTCACCGTCGAGAAAGAGCACATTACTGTAGTCCAGGCCGGGCTCGAGGTCGTAAATCAGCAGGTAGTCGAGTGTGACGTTACCGGCGTGAGGGAATTCGATGGACCTGAAGTACTGCTGCCAGTTGTTGCCGTATCCGGGAAGTGTCGCGTATGAACACCCGGTGCCGGTGGCGACGGGTGCGAGCCCGCACCACATCGATTGCGATCCTTCCAGTACGATGAGCCGGCCAATGTCTCCACCGGTCAGTTCGGTGGCATCGGCCACGTGAAAAAATGTATCCAGAACCGAATATCGGAACCGGTCGTGGCTCGTCCAGCCCTGCGCGTCCGCGCCAGCGGGACCGTCGAAATCGAATTCCGCCAGTATGAAGGTGTCGACGGCGGCGACCGCCCGGAGGGGACCGGGACGTGCCGTGTCGATGATCCGGGCCGGGCTTTCCGGACGATGTATTCTGGGGATCGGTGTCTGGTCCGCATCGGCGGCTTCGCGGGCGACGGGAGAGGCGAAGCAGATCGACAAGAGTATCAATGCGGCAAACACCGATGGTCTGGACATAATCGTCGGTCCTTTGGAGCCAGGAGGGACTGGTCGCCGGGCGAACATTATTATACCATATTCACATGACGACGCTGGAGTCGATCGCCCCATCGCAGGAGGCCGGAAATGATCAAAAAAAGCCTGGTGTCACTATGTGCCGCGCTCGTGTGGCTCGTGGGCGCAGGATGCGCGGATGACAAGATCCCGCCGCCCGATCTGAGAGCGGGGCTGGTCGACACGCTCGAGTCGTATCTGGACGCCCACGCGCTGGCGCCCGACGCGTACGTCGTGAGCAAATTCGGCGACCACGACGTCGTCGTCCTCGGAGAGATGCACCGGGTCAAACACCAGGTGGAGTTTATCCGTGATCTGATACCGGAGTTGTACAAAGCGGGTGTCTACCACCTCGCCACCGAATTTGCGCGACGCCAGGACCAGGCGATGATCGACAGCCTGCTGGCGCTGTCCGTATACGACGAAGCGCTCGCGCGGGA
>CBDUWU010000190.1:0-7184 GCA_965371015.1 uncultured bacterium
TCAACAATCAGAATCCAAAACCCTTTACGTGGACCAAGAAAGTGGACGAGATATTAGAAAAAGTCGGCCATTGTAAAGCCGTTATTGAGACACCACACTAGCACCGGGTTCGGCGGGATCGAACGTGAAGACGAGCGGCCCGGGCGGAGGCGGAATCACACCGGCCACCTGTTTGTTCCCGTCGAGAAACGTCACGTAACTGTACTTCCCGTAGTAGATTACCTTGTAGCCCGCTTTCTTGACCGCGTCGGCGCTGTTACCGCCGATCGCGCAAACGGTGCGTCCGGGATCGAGCGTGTTGTCGAACGCGGCAAAGGCCGCGTGGCCGGGCTCCGTGTACGCGGCGCCGTCGATTTCGATCCGCGCATCCTCGAACACGACCTCCGGCGGCGCCTCGATCCACCGCCAGGCGACGTTCTCCGACTTCCCGCCGAGGATGAATACGGCGCGAGCCACCAGGCTGTCCGGCGTCAGATCAGAATCCAGCGCCACTCTCGTCTCTTCGTCGCCGGCGAGCCGGTTGGCGAGTTCCCGGTAGGCCGCCGTTTTTTCGGGCGATGCCAGCGACGGCAACACGACGACGGCGGCATCAGCCAGAGCCCTGCTGATCGTCACGGGGATCTCGGCCGGGTCCAGTTTGCGAAAGATATCGAAATCCGGATCGACGGCCAGTCTCAGCGGTCTTTCGTCGAGCCACCAGTCGAACGCCGCCCTTTCTCCGGTAACCGCCACGTCGATCCGCCGGGTGATGTCGGTCCCCGTGATTTCGACGGGAACGTGGGGCAGAACGAATCCTCCCTCGTTGCCGATCTCTACTCGCAATACGTATCCCGGCTCTTCGCCGGCTGCCTCATCGAGAAGTACCTCGTTCAGCGTCAGAAGTGGCGCACCGGGGCGGAACACCCACTGGTCGAAGAACGCATCGAGTGCCCGGCCGCAGACTTCCTCGTTCGCCGACTCAATAGCTTCCCAGTCGACGACCTTGAAACGATTGTTGCGGTAGAAATTTCTCATCGCGCGATAGAACTTTTCTTCGCCGATTTCGTTACGGAGCATATGAAACACCATCGTACACTTGCCGTACCCGACAACGCCGGTCACAGGGTCCTCGCGCGACCGAAAGCTGGAGAGCGGAACGTCGGTTGTGTCGGAAACATGCGTCGCATAGTCAATGAGTATGTCCTGCCGGTAAACAGCCGCGGCCGAATCGCCTTTTTGCGACTCGTAGCGGTAGTCGGCGAAGTAAGTGGCCAGTCCTTCGCACCAGTTTCCCGCTTCGTAGTCGGGATAGACACTGTTACCCCACCAGTTGTGGACGACTTCGTGCCCGAGTGACGTCTTGACGATGAAAGGCATTCGGACGATGCGCCGGCCGAGGAGCGTATACGACGGCATGCCGAAACCCGAGGGGAAAAAGTTCTCCACCACGGCGAATTTCGAGAACGGGTACGGGCCGATGAGCTTGTTATACAAACCAAGATACTCTGCGCTCGCGTCGAGATACGTGTCGATGAGAGCCCTTTCCGACGGAAAGAAGTAGGCCATCAGCGTGATGCCGTCGACGTCGCGATGGCGAACGACGTAATTCGCGGCCATCAGCGTCACGTGCCGCGTGGGATAACTGACCTCCCAGTCGCTCACCATCTTCTTCTTCCCCCGTTCGACCCGAACGAGTTTGCCTTCGGTGACCGATTCGTAACCGGGCGGCGTGGTGACGCGAATCGAGAAGCGCGCCAATACATCGAGGCCGTCCGGGTACCAGCCGGTGCTCCAGCCACCGAGATAGGTCCCCGAAGTATCGACAATGCCGTTCGTCTCCGACGGGATCCCGCTGCGGGATCCATCGGGGACTTTCAGCGTATCGTTGACTTCTCCCCGGTACTCGATCTCCAGTATATGCTCGCCGGCGTCGACCGGCGGGAGTTCGAACATCACCCGGTTGTCCGGGTGTTCGATCGCTCCCGGATCGAGGCCGGCCACTTCGTCTTCGTCGGGATAATCGATCTCAATGCGCTTCGGATCGATGCGGTGCCCGTCCAGGCGGGCTTTCCGGACTTCGAAAAAATCGCCGAGGTAGAAGTAGTACCGCCCTTTTTCGGCCGCTTCGAATGTGATTCTGTCGAACCCGTCGAGACGGTGTTTATCCGGCCGCAGGGTCACGGCCAGGTCGTGGTGGCTGATGTTCAGCGAGGTGCCTTTGGCACCGGCGTGGACCGCCGCCGTCAGCCCTATCAAGAGAAAGGCCGCAGGAAGAAGCGGGGAGGATACGGCAATTTTCATCGTCTGCCTCAAGGTCGGATCATTCTTTTTTGACACCACCGGTTCCCGGTGATACGATACACGGTATGAAACAATACCCCAAGTTCAAAGAGTGGATCGTCGAGCTGCTGCGGCGGGCCTCGACCGATCTTCCCGAAGACGTGGTAGCCGCCCTCGAGCGGGGTCGGGACAACGAAGAGCCCGGTTCCGCCGCCCGGAATGTATTTGGCGCCATCCTGAACAACGTCGAAATCGCCCGCGAAAAGTCCACGCCTCTTTGCCAGGACACCGGTACTAACATCTTCTACATCTATCATCCCCTGGGGTTGTCGACGCGGGAGATGACAGAGGACATCGTCGAGGCGACAAAGGTCGCCGTGGAGAAATACTATCTCAGACCCAACTCGGTCGACTCAGTCACGGGCAGAAACTCCGGAACGAATATCGGCCCGGGTCACCCGTCGCTGCACTTCCACGAATGGGACAGCGACGAAGTCCGGGTGCGTGTGATGCTCAAGGGTGGCGGATGTGAGAATGTAGGGGCGCAATACGCTCTTCCCTACGCCGCACTCGACGCCGGACGAGATATCGAGGGAGTGGAGATGGCGATCCTCGACGCGATCAACAACGCCCAGGGAAGGGGCTGTGGCCCCGGTATCATCGGCGCCTGCTTCGGCGGTGACCGCGCCGGATCGCTCCAGGCTGCCAAGGAGCAACACTTCCGCAAACTTGACGACACCAATCCCGACCCCGAACTGGCCGCGCTGGAACAGCGTCTCAGCGACAAGTCGAACCGGTTGCTGATCGGACCGATGGGATTCGGAGGCAAGACCACCACGCTCGGAGTCAAAGTCACCAGCCTCAACCGGCTACCCGCTTCGTTCTTCGTGTCGGTCTCCTATATGTGCTGGGAGTGCCGCCGCCGTGACATGTGGGTTCGGAATGGAGAGATGACCATTGATTAAAATCGAACTGCCCGTCGGCGCCGACAAGATCGCCGAGTTGAAAGTGGGCGACCTCGTCTCGATCAGCGGTGTCATGGTCACCGCGCGCGATGCGGCCCACAAATACCTGATCGAAAATTACGTCGACCGCGAACCACCCGCGGAAGAAAAAGCGACCGCCGACGAGATAGTGCCGATTCTCAAGGACGGCATCATCTACCACTGCGGCCCCGTCGTCGAGCAGGACGACGCCGGCAAATGGCATTTCATAGCCGCTGGTCCGACGACGTCGATCCGCGAGGAGCCCTACGAGGCGGCCATCATCGGGCACTTCGGCGTACGCGGCGTGATCGGCAAAGGCGGAATGGGAGAAAAGACGCTGGCCGCGTGCAGGGAGCACAAGGCCGTCTACTTCCACGCCGTGGGCGGCGCCGCCAGCCTGCTGGCCGCCCACGTTGTCGAGGTCCTCAACGTGTTCAAGGCCGAGGAATTCGGCCTGCCCGAGGCGTTCTGGGTGATCCGCGTTGACGACTTCAACGCCGTCGTCACGATGGACAGCCACGGCAACAGCCTCCACAAGAACGTCGAGGACAAATCGGAGGCTGCCCTCGACGGTCTCATCAAGGAGATCCGCGACGGCAAGTAGCCGATCCGCCGGCAGATTTTCCGTCTGCCTGCCGGCAGGAAATCAATCGGGCTTTTCAGCTTCGATATTTCGCCGGACCACCGAAGCGTTCCGCCTCATCCCCTCCACCCTGCACCTGCGGATCGCGCTGTTTTCTGTCTTCTCGAGGAATTCGCCGTCCGAAATCGTTTCGAGTTCGTCGAGGGGCATATCGATCAGCGGGCTCCGGTCCGCACGGTCGAACGCGGTCGATCTAGTAGCGACCTTGTTGAACGGGCAGACGCTCTGACACCTGTCACAACCGTAGACGTTCACGCCGAGCCTCCGTCCCAGACGATCCGGAATTTCACCCCGTTCCTCTATCGTGAGATAAGATATGCACTTACGAGCGTCGACGACGTACGGCTCGTCCAGCGCGCCGGTGGGGCAGGAGTCGATGCATCGGGTGCACTTCCCGCAGAGAGTCGTCAGCGGACGGTCGGGACGGAGGTCGAGGTCGGTCACGAGTTCGCCGAGAAATATCCATGACCCGAACCGGGGCGAGATCACGCTGGAGTTCTTGCCCAGCCAGCCGATCCCGGCGCGGATCGCCATTGCGCGGTCGGACACGGGACGAATATCGGCACACGCCACGGAGCGCATTTCCGGATACTGTTCCTTCAAGCGGTGCTCGAAACGGGCGAGCATTTCATCCATGACGTCGTGATAGTCCCGGCCGTGGACGTAGATAGAAAATACTCCCCGACCGTCGGCGCCGCCGGCGTCGCGTTGCCGTTTCTCCTCGTCCTGATAGTAATTCAGGCCAACACAGATCGCCGACCGAGCCCCTTCGAGTAGCGTCGAAATGTCCCGACGCTTTTCGCCATGACGGACGAGCCACGACATGCCCGCATGCATTCCCGCACCGAGCCAGTTATCGAAGATTTCGTTGGACCCTGCGTGCGGCGAGGCGCCCGCGATGCCGGACAGCGAAAACCCGATATCCAGAGCAACTGACTTGACGGTATCCTCGCGCGTTGGCTCCATCGTCCAGCCGCCGTTGGGCGTCCTTTACTTTTTGTCCGAAGAATCTTTTTCGTCGTCGGTTTCCTCGAGATCGGAGAGTTGACTGTGGATTTCGCGCAGGCGTTGGTCGACGGCGTCGTGAACCGTATCTTTTCCGAACCCGCCATTTTTCCTGCGTTTTCCCGCTTTCTTCCCGGTGAGGATTTCGATTCCCTCGTCGATCGTCTTTACCACATACACGTGGAACCTGCCCGCTTCGATGGCCGCCACTACGTCCTCTCGTAACATTACGTCGACCTTGTTACGCGCAGGGATCATCACTCCCTGGTTTCCCGTTAATCCCGCGAACTTGCAGACTTCGAAGAAGCCTTCAATTTTTTCGTTCACGCCGCCAATCGGCTGGATTTCGCCCTTCTGGTTCACCGATCCGGTGACGGCAATGTCCTGGCGGAGCGGAATCTCCGACAGGCTCGACAGGAGCGCGTAAATCTCGGCCGAAGACGCGCTGTCACCGTCGATACTGGAGTATGACTGCTCAAACACGATACTGGCGTTCATGGTGACGGGCTTGTCCTGCGCGTACACCCGCCGGATGTACCCGTCGAGAATCAGCATCCCCTTGTTGAATGTCCGCCCGCTCATGTCCGCTTCCCGCTCGACATTGATGACCCCGGCGCGACCGACACCCGTTTCCACCGTTATTCGCGCGGGCCGCCCGAACGAATAATCACCCAGGTCATAGACGGTTAATCCGTTGACCTGACCTACTTTGCTGCCGACAACGTCGAGGAGGATCGTGCCGTCCGAGAACATTTCCTGGAGCTTGTCCTCGTAGAGACTCACCCGGCGTACGCGTTCACAAATCGCCCGGGTCACGTGACGGTCGCGGACCGTCTTCGACCGGTCCTTTCCGGCCCAATAACTCGCCTCCCGGATGACGTCACCGATATCGCTGAAGCGCGTGGAAATCTTGTCCTTCCTCGTCGCCAGACGTACCCCCTCTTCGATCACCAGCGCCGCCCCAGTTTTGTGAAAGGGCAATAGCTTCTCTTCGGCGGTCAAGTTTCGTATGAACTGGCTGTACTTCTTGATGTTTCTTTTCTGGTTTGGCATGACACGATCGAACTCAGCCTTGACCTTGAATATCTTGCCGAAGTCTTCGTCGTATTCGTACAGGACCTGATACGAATACGCGTCTCCGATCAGAACGATCTTGACGTCGAGGTCTATGGGTTCCGGCTTGAGCGCCGCGATCGGTACGAGCAGCAGAGAGTCGAAACCTCGAATGGTGAGTTTCTTGTGCTTGAGTGTTCGTTTCAGCGTTGTCCACACGTGCGGTTCTTCCAGCACGTCGTTCAGGTTGAGAACCAGGTATCCGCCGTTTGCACGAAGTACCGACCCCGCCCGTATTGCGGTAAAGTCAGTGAAGTACTCGCCCTCGGCGTCCACGCTGCGTTCGATGGTGCCGAACAGGTTGACGAACGTCGGCGCCGTTTCGATTATCACCGGGGCTTTTCGAGTCTTCGAATTGTCCACCAGCAGATTGACCTCGAACGGCAGAAAATCCTCGAGGTAAGTTTCGGTCTCTTCATTGGACTCACCACGGTGGAATATGGCGAGGTTATCCATGATGTAGTCAAAGAGGCCGTCGAGATAGAAATCGATCTTCTCGTTGGGAAACGCCTTTCGCACTTCGCTCAGCGCGATTTCCACCATCGGCCGTACGTGTTCCCGCTTTATTTTGTTCATGCGGTCGGTTAATTCGCGCTGCAGGTCGCGGGCGATCCCGACGACCTCCTCGAGCCTGGACATCAATTCCGGATAGCTTTTCTGGATCTTCTGGTAGTCCCCATGCCCCAGCTTGTTCTTCGCCATCAGGCCGGGCAGTGCTTCCATATTGACGACCTCGCCGGCAACGACCGGCGCGATCTCGGGGCGCGTGAACGGTCCGTACTCCACCTCGATAAGCGAAAATCCGCGTTCGTTGACCTCGCGCTCGAATTTCTGTGTCACCTGCGCTTTGCGCGACTTGAGGTCCTCGATGGTTTCTGTCTGTCTCCTCTTGAACTTTTCGTTCTTGAGCGCCAGCGGAATATAGTCCTGAATCAAACTGAAGACCTCGTCCAGTTCTGCCTTGAATTCCTTCCCCCTGCCGGCGTGAAGCCCCACACACACCGGGCTGTCGGGAAAATCGAAATTGTAAATGTAGCAAATGTCCTTGAGGTCGGGTTTTTCCCGGTCCATGCTTTTGAGCAGGCGTTCGATCGCGGTGGACTTGCCCGTACCGGTGAGACCCGATACGTAGATATTGTACCCGGGGCTGCGAATCTCAAGTCCAAGCCGGATCGCAT
>CBDUWU010000191.1:0-7168 GCA_965371015.1 uncultured bacterium
GCCCTACATGTTTTTGAAGACGAAGCAGGTGGGGGTGACGCTGTCGAAGAGCTGGCGCACCGCCGGAACCGATGCGGTTACACACGTCGCCGGCGTCGACGTCCCCCTGGACGCGGTGATCCGGTTTATCGGCGACCTGGTGAACGCCCGCGACGGTTTCTCATTTCTGATCAACCGGAAACTCGACGTCCTCGATACGCGCGGCGCCGCCGACGGGAACGCGACGCGGACGCCGACGCAGCGGGAAATTGACTTTATGAACGAGTGGCGGAACGTGGGGTCGGCCGTGGAGGTCCCTTTTCTCGTCCACAGCGGGGGCGATCGATGGTGGGTGGAATTCCGCGCGGTGTCCAGCGATTCGGCGCGGCTGTGGCTGGCGGTGGCCGTGCCGGAATCGAGCTTCATCGGCGAAGTGAGGACCCGTCAACACCAGGCGGTCCTCGTGATCCTCGGGGTGCTGCTCATCGGGGTGATCGTGACGATCCTTGCGACCCAGGCCCGGCGGGAAACCGGGCAAGCGGGTCTCGACCTGGCCGACGAGACGGCGATGCTCGAGCTGATCGCCCGGGGTGAGGGGGGCCGTCTCGAGTTCAAGTCGACGTTGCGGTGGAACATCAACGCTGACAAGCCGGGGAAGGAAGTCGAAATCTCGTGGCTCAAGACGGTGGTGGCCTACCTCAACACCGACGGTGGTGTGCTCCTCATCGGGGTGAACGACGACGGCGAACTCATCGGACTCGATACCGACAAGTTCGCCAACGACGACAGGTTCCTGCTCCACTACAACAACCTGTTCAAGCAGCACATCGGCCTGGAGTTCAACCCCCAGGTGAGCGCCGCCATCGTCACGATCGTGGACAGGAAGGTATTCGTGATCGAGTGCGAGCCGGCCACCGACCCGGCCTACCTCAGGCAGGGCAAGGAAGAGAAGTACTACGTCCGTGCCGGCCCTTCCAGCAGCGCGCTATCAACGAGCCAGGTGGTAGAGCACGTCCGAAAGCGGAGATAACCAGAAGCGTTGCCGGGTTACTCAAAGCCCTTCGGGATATCCCCACTTTTTCTTCGCTTCGGGGGTCGGTTCCCACAGAACATTTACAATCACCCAGCGGTCGCCGAGCCGCGCCATCTGCATGAAGTCGACCCATTCGTGCATTTCCAGCTTAACGATGGCGGCGTTGCCGTAGACCTCGAGGATCGTCACCACCGTTTTGCGCGTTTCGGGGGCAACTTTCGCGCCGTAGCCGGCGCGCGTCGACTGCACCAGTTTCATTGCGCTCATGTGGTTGATCTTACCCTTGCCCGACCGGGGATCGGGGGCGACGACGCGTTTGGCGAGGTCGGGGTGGAGGGAGCGTTCCATGCGCTCCGCGTCCCCTTCGTACCACCCCATGCCGTAGTCGAGTGCGGTGGCCTCGATGGCCTTGCGGTCGGCGTCGTCCGACTGCGCCAGCGCCGCCGCTGATACGGCTACAAGCAAACAAATGACTGTCAGAAAGATTTTCATGTGGGTCTCCTTTTGAAGTTGTTTACGGATTAAATGGCCCGGTGGTTTCAGCCGATCGGTATGAACGATCGGCCCATGAGCCAACCGACGCCGTCGGCTACGAGCGCCAGACCCAGCAGCAGAAGGACGACGATCACGATGCGCTTACCCCAGGCGGAAAGAAACCGGCTGATCGCCTCGAACACGGGTGTGCTGCGATCGCCCAACGCCGCGCGGACGACTACCAGGGCGACGAAGGGTAGTACGAATATCAGATTGTAATACAGCAACAACCACACCGCCGCCGCGTCCCGCACGTTCGCGCGGAGCATCAGGTCGATGGCGGCGAACAGGGGAACCGCGCCGGGTATGCCGATGATAACGAGTGTGGCGGCGAAGAAGAAAACCGAGGCAGGGGAGACCGAGCCGGGCTGCCGCCCGGGGGGCTTCTTCGCGGGGTTCATCATGGCGATGGCGGAGACGAGGAGGAGGATGCCGATCGCGATCTGAACGTAGAGGCAGATGGTCCGGGGGCTCGTTTTCCAGGCCTCGAACCAGATTTCGGCGGCGTCGAGCAGGCTGTCCAGCCCGAGATATACGAGCACCGACATTCCGAAATAAGTGACGAATATTCCCGCGATGAACACCGATGCGGCCTGGAGTGGCTTTCTGGACGAGAGCAGCATGATCATGGGGGTGGTGGCGACGGCAAGCATCGACGTACTGTCGAGGAGCGAGATCGTCGTCAACGCCGTAATGAGTTCCGTCAAGACTCGTTCACCTGTTCGATCAGATACGCTTCCATGCGGTCGACCATCCCGTCGAGCCCATGCCTCTCGAACACGTCGCGCCGCGCGGCGGCGCCCATTCGGGCGCGCAGGTCGGGGTCACCGGCGAGCCGCTTGATGTGGGAGGCGAATTCGGCGTCGTCGCCCTCATCGGCGAGGAACGCCGTTTCTCCTTCGACGACGACTTCGGGAATGCTGCTCGCGCGGTAGGCCACGCTGGGTTTTCCCGCCGCGCCCGCTTCGGCCAGTACGTAGCCGAAGCCTTCGATGAACGAGGGCAGGACGAGCATATCGATGGCCACGAGCCAGCGGTGGATGTCCTCCACGAAGCCGCAGAAAAGAACCCGGTCGGCGATTCCGAGCGCTTCAGCCTCCGCTCGGAGTTCCTCTTCTTCGGGGCCGGTCCCGGCAATCGCGAAACGCCACGGCATTCCTTCGAACTCCGGACCGGCGAGCATGCGCAGGACGGCGTCGACCCGCTTGCGGGCGATCAGCTGGCCGGCGTATCCGATGACGACGTCGTAGACGTCGGGATGGAGGCGGTCCCGCCACTCCCCGGGGTCGAGAGAACGGAAGTCTTCCAGATCGATTCCCTTGTAAAGGATGAAGGTTCGGGATTTATCCAGCCACGGCGCCGACGCCAGCGTGGTCTCCAGCGTTGCCCGGCTGTTGACGACGATGCGGTCGGCAACCCGCGTGTAGAACCACCGGTAGCGGGCGTTATTTTTGAGCGGGTCGTCGCACTCGCGCGTGTGGATCACCAGGGTGCCGCGACCGGCGAGACGCGCGGCGAGTCCGGTCGTACGGAGGTCTTTGTCCCAGGTCGTGATCACCGCGTCGTAAGGGCGCCGCCGCATACCGAACGCCAGCGGCGCGACGATCCACGGGGCCGAGTCGGTCCGAACCGGCACCTCGATGACCGTGAGCCCGCGCGCCCGCGCCCGTCCGGCCAGGGGGGCGCCGGGAAACGTCTGGATGACGACTTCGTGCCCCCGCTTGTGGAGCCCTTCGGCCAGCTCGACGATGAAGCGCTGCGCCCCGCCCCAGATGCGGATCGAGTCCGATATGCAGATTCTCAGTTTGCGTTTTGTCATGGCCATCCCGACCCACATAGTAAATTACAATTAATTCTGTAGCAACAGGTTGTGGTGCAGCGCCCGGGAGCGGTGAGTATGGGTTTACAGCGGCCGCCGTCGGTGCTAAACTATTGCCGCTGAATCAGCTAAGACGCTGGTAACCAGCCATCGATGTCGACAATCAAGGTATTTCAGGAGGCCCGAACGTGAAAACAGTCACCGTACTGACCGCCCTCTCGGCCCTGCTGCTGCTCGCGGGCTGCGGGACGTCCATCAGCACGAACTATGACTACGACGTCAACGCCCGTTTCTCGGAGTACAAGACGTTCGACTGGCAACCGGAGCCTGAGGTCGAGCCGGGTAACGCCCAGCAGGCGAGAGTGCGCAACGACCTGCTGGACAAGCGGATCAAGACCAACGTCGAGGCGGTGCTGAACGACAAGGGGATGACCCGCAACACCAACACGCCCGATATCAGGATCGTTTATCATACCGGCGTGCAGAACAAGGTGCAGGTCACCGACTGGGGATATCGTTACAGCGACTACTACTGGGGCTGGGGCGGCCGCGAGATTGACGTGTACAACTACGAGGAAGGCACGTTGATCATCGACTTTATCGATGTCGCGACCACCGAGCTGGTGTGGCGCGGCGCCGGCAAGGTGGCGCTCAGCAATTCAGGGGGCTCCGGGGCCGACGACGAACTGGTCAGAAAAGTCGTCGGAAAGATCCTCAGCAGGTATCCGCCCAAGCGTTAGCCGGCTGGACTCGAAAGCAATGGATTCCCGAATATTATGAAAACTGCCGAACCCTACCATCCCGGAAACAAGGTACGAATCGTCACGGCCGCGTCGTTGTTCGACGGCCACGACGCCGCGATCAACATCATGCGCCGGATCATCCAGCGTACCGGTGTCGAGGTAATCCACCTCGGCCACGACCGCGCCGCCGAAGAAGTCGTCGATACGGCGATACAGGAAGACGCGCAGTCGATCGCGATGACGTCCTATCAGGGCGGGCACCTCGAGTACTTCAAATACATGCACGACCTGCTCGAGGAGCGCGGCTGCGGGCATATCAAGTTGTTCGGGGGTGGGGGCGGAGTGATTCTCCCGGAAGAAATCGAGGAACTCCACGCTTACGGCATTACCCGCATCTACTCTCCCGACGACGGTCGCGAGCTGGGGCTGCAGGGCATGATCAACGACGTCGTCGAGAGAAGCGATTTTCCACGCGGCGACCAGCTCAATGGCGCGATGGGCCGCCTCGCGGCGAAAGACGCACACGCGATCGCCACCGTGATTTCGGCCGCCGAGAATTTTCCGAAGGAGTCGAAAAAGGACCTCGACCATATTCACGGCATGGCGGCAAAGGCAACCGTTCCCGTGCTCGGCATCACCGGTACCGGCGGTTCGGGCAAGTCGTCGCTCGTCGACGAAATCGTTCGGCGCTTCCTCATCGACTTCGAGGACAAGACCGTCGGCATCGTGTCGGTCGATCCGTCGAAACGCAAGACGGGCGGAGCGCTTCTCGGCGACCGCATCCGGATGAACTCGATTCGCAACAAGCGTGTCTACATGCGTTCGCTGGCTACCCGCCAGTCGAACCTGGCGCTGTCCGCCCACGTCAACGAGGCGGTGCAGGTGCTCAAGGCTTCCGGGTTCGACCTCGTCATCCTGGAGACGTCCGGCATTGGTCAGTCCGACACCGAAATCGTCGACCACTCGGACGTGAGCATGTACGTGATGACGCCGGAGTACGGTGCCGCCACCCAGCTCGAAAAGATCGACATGCTCGACTTCGCCGACCTGATCGCGATCAACAAGTTCGACAAGCGGGGCGCGCAGGACGCACTGCGCGACGTGGGCAAGCAGTACAAGCGCAACCACAACCTCTTCGACGTGGAAGACGATGACCTGCCGATTTTCGGCACCATCGCATCGCAATTCAACGATCCGGGTGTGAACCGCCTGTACAAAGCGGTCGTCGAAAAGGTCGTTGAGAAGACTGGCGTCGGTCTCGAGTCGGATTTCGAAATGACCGACGAAATGTCGGAAAAGGTCTACATCATCCCGCCGAAGCGCGTTCGTTATCTCTCCGAGATTTCGGAGAACAACCGCGGCTACGACCGGTGGGTCGACGAGCAGTGTGCCGTGGCGGAAAAGCTCTACGGCATCCGCAAGACAATCGATACGCTCGCCGACAGCGACATCGACGACCGGGACCGCCTCATCAAAGGCCTGGAAGAAGCGTACGCGAAGGTGGCGCTCGATCTCGACCCGCACAACCGGGAGATACTCGAGGGCTGGAAGGATAAAAAGGCGCGCTACAGCGAGGACGTTTATACGTTCCAGGTCCGTGGCAGGGACATCAAGATCGACACTCACACGGAGAGCCTGTCGCACACCCGTATTCCGCGCGTCGTTTTCCCGCGTTACGAGAGCTGGGGCGAAATCCTGCGGTGGAACCTGCAGGAAAACGTACCGGGCGAGTTTCCCTATACGGCGGGGCTGTTTCCGTTCAAACGCCAGGGCGAAGATCCGACGCGGATGTTTGCCGGTGAAGGCGGACCGGAAAGGACCAACCGCCGTTTCCACTATGTGAGCTACGACATGCCGGCTCGCCGCCTGTCGACGGCGTTCGATTCGGTGACGCTCTACGGCAACGACCCGGACCGGCGGCCGGACATTTACGGAAAGATCGGCAATTCGGGGGTCTCGGTGAGCGCCCTCGACGACGCCAAACGCCTCTACTCGGGATTCAACCTCTGTGACCCGAAGACGTCGGTTTCGATGACGATCAACGGTCCGGGGCCGATGATGCTCGCCTTCTTCATGAACGCCGCCATCGACCAGCAGTGCGAGCTCTATATCAGGGAAGCGGGTCTCGAAGCGGAAGTGGAGAAAAAGTTCGTCGAGCGCTACGACGACCGCGGCCTGCCGAGGCCCGGGTACAACGGCGAGATTCCGCGGGGCAACGATGGCCTCGGCCTGATGCTGCTGGGGCTGACCGGCGACATGGTGCTGCCGCGGGAGAAGTACGAAGAGATCAAGGCGCGCACGTTGAACACGGCGCGGGGCACGGTGCAGGCGGACATTCTCAAGGAAGACCAGGCGCAGAACACGTGTATATTCTCCACGGAATTCGCGCTTCGCGTAATGGGGGACGTACAGCAATACTTCATCGACCACAAGGTGCGCAATTTCTATTCGGTGTCGATCTCGGGGTACCACATCGCCGAGGCGGGCGCCAACCCGATTACCCAGCTGGCTTTCACGCTGTCCAACGGTTTCACCTACGTCGAGTACTACTTGAGCCGCGGAATGAGTATCAACGACATTGGACCTAATCTGTCGTTCTTCTTCTCGAACGGCCTCGATCCGGAGTACGCCGTGATCGGCCGCGTCGCCCGGCGCATCTGGTCGAAGGCGATGAAGCTCAAGTACGGCGCCGATGAACGGGCGCAGAAGCTGAAGTACCACATCCAGACATCGGGGCGTTCTCTCCACGCACAGGAGATCGGGTTCAACGACATCCGCACCACACTGCAGGCGCTCTACGCGATCTACGACAACTGCAACTCACTCCACACGAACGCCTACGACGAGGCGATCACGACGCCCACCGAAGAGTCGGTCCGCCGCGCCATGGCGATCCAGCTGATCATCAACCACGAACTCGGGCTGGCGAAGAACGAGAACCCGCTGCAGGGCTCGTTCATCATCGAGGAGCTGACGGAACTGGTCGAAGAGGCGGTGCTCTCCGAGTTCGATCGCATCACCGAACGCGGTGGCGTGCTGGGCGCGATGGAACGGATGTAC
>CBDUWU010000192.1:0-7101 GCA_965371015.1 uncultured bacterium
TTTGTCCGTACTCGTCGTGTCCGGCTGCGGCGCGGGGTATCGGACGTCGGTCAGAAACGGCCACGAGACCGTTTACTACGTCGACGAAGACGGCAACAAAAGAGCCGTCTACGAAATCGCCAAGGACGGAACCGTGACCATCCACGACGAAACCGATCCGAAGGCGCAACAGATCATGGCCCGGCAGGCACAGATGGAAGAAGCCAAAGTGCTCGAAGCCGAACGGATCGAGCGGATCGCGCAGGCGCCCAAGCGCAAACCGGGTGAGCCGATCTTTGTCGCGCTGCATGCTGTACAGCTGGACGACCAGTTGAAGCAGGCCCAGCATTCAGAAGGCGCCGTGGACAAACAGGTCCGCGGTCAGTTCGACAAGGACCCTGTCATACGCCTCATCGGGATGGACGCCATGAAGCAGAGCGATTGGGCCCGACTGGGAAAGGTAATGTCCGGCAAGAGTGAATACGAGGCGCCGGCTGCCGACGTCGAAGTGATCTCGCGCGGCTATCTCAAGGAGATTTACGGCTTCGACAAAAAAACGGGGAAGCCGGCGTCGATGATGGCGGTGGTCTTCGAAGCGACCATCAGGTGTAACTACCTTCCCTCGGAGTACACGGTGACGGAAGAGGGAAACCTGCTTCTCAACAAGCAGGTTTCCGAACGATTCGTCGAAAAGGTCAAAGCCGTTATCAAAAACGAGATCGGCCCCACGCTCCCCGCCGATCGCAGTTTGTAGCCTCTGGAATTCGTTCCTCCAACAATACGGGCGGGCCGGGGTTATCTACCACGGTCCCGCCACCCCGCTCCTCCCCCCGGAATAACGTTCGTTTCGTCTGTGGTCCGGATTGACTCCGCCTCCATGTTTGCGCTATCCTGAAACCTATCTGCACCTGGCGCCTCCCACAAAAAAATTCGAATCCGAATCCCTGATCGAAAGGACAATCGAATGAAAACCTCCTCTAGCAGGTTGCTGCTCGCCGGTGTGGCTCTGGCGCTGCTGGTGACCATTCCCGCGTCGGCCCAGATCCCGCCGCCGACAAAGGATCAGACGCCGAGTTTCCCGCCACAGAAACACTACTCGCCCTACGCCGGGCGTAACTTCCCGACGGAAGTATTCTGGGGCGACACCCACCTCCATACCGGCATGTCGATGGATGCGGGAGCGTTCGGCGCCCGGCTCACTCCGGTCGACGCCTACCGCTTTGCGCGCGGCGAGGAGATGACGTCGTCCACCGGGCTGCAGGTGAAGTTGTCGCGGCCGCTCGACTTTCTCGTCGTCGCCGACCATTCGGACAACATGGGATTTTTCCCGCGCCTCATTGCGGGAGAACCCGAGTTTCTCGCCGATCCGACGGGCAAGCGTTGGTACGGTATGATTCAGGAGGGCGGACAGACGGCGGTGCAGGTCGCGGTCGAGGTCATCGTCGCCTTCTCGCAGGACACGTTCCCCGAGGCCCTGGAATCGCGACCGGGGACCGCCGCTTACCGCTCCGCGTGGGAAGAAACGATCGACGCGGCCGAGGCATATAATGACCCGGGGACTTTTACGGCGTTTATCGGCTACGAGTGGACGTCGAATACGGGGGGTAACAACCTCCATCGCGTCGTCATATATCGCGACGACGCCACCAAGGCCAGCGTCATGGAGCCTTACACTACGCTCAAGCCGGAGGGGAGCGACGATCCGCGCGACCTCTGGAAGTGGCTGCAGAGTTACGAGGACAAGACCGGTGGCAGGGTGCTGGCGATCGCCCATAATGGCAACCTCAGTAACGGGATCATGTTTCCCATCATCGAGTCTTTCACGGGCAAAGGTGTCGACAAAGCCTACGCCGAGACGCGAGCCAAGTGGGAGCCGCTCTACGAGGCCACGCAGATCAAGGGAGACGGCGAAGCACACCCCTTTCTATCGCCCAACGACGAGTTCGCCGACTATGAAACCTGGGACCAGGGCAACCTCGACCTGAGCGTGCCCAAGGAAGACGAGATGCTGCAGTACGAGTACGCGCGTTCGGGTCTCCAGATCGGACTACAACTGGAGAACAAGCTGGGTGTCAATCCGTACAAATTCGGAATGATCGGCTCGACGGACAGCCACACCGGCCTGGCCACGGCGGGAGAAGATAACTTTTTCGGCAAGCACTCCGGCTGCGAACCGAGCGCGGAGCGCTGGGAGCATCCGATGGCATCCATGGGAGACCTGAAGTACGAGAGTTGGTCGATGGTCGCGTCCGGATACGCGGGGGTGTGGGCCACCGAAAACACACGCGAGGCGCTCTTCGACGCGATGATGCGCAAGGAAACTTACGCGACCACCGGGCCGCGGATGCTGGTACGGTTCTTCGGCGGTTGGGAATTCACAGAAGCCGACGCGCAGAACCGGCTCCCCGCGGCGACCGGCTACGCAAAGGGCGTCCCCATGGGCGGTGACCTGCGCAACGCCCCGCAGGGAAAATCACCGACCTTTCTCGTCGCGGCGCTCAAGGATCCGCTCTCCGGCAACCTCGACCGTATACAGATCGTCAAGGTGTGGCTCGAGGGAAAGGAAGACCGCAAGGAAGAGGTATACGACGTCGTCTGGTCCGGCGACCGTAAACCGGGTGCCGACGGCAAGCTGCCGCCGGTCGGCAACACGGTAGACGTTGCCAACGCTACCTGGACGAACACCATCGGCGCCCCCGAACTCATAGCCACCTGGACCGACCCGGACTTTGACTCGAAGCACCGCGCCGCGTACTATGTCCGGGTGCTCGAAATCCCGACGCCGCGCTGGACGGCGTACGAGCAGTATCGTTATAGCATCACGATGCCGCCGGAAGTCCCGATGGTTACGGTGGAGCGGGCCTATACCTCACCGATCTGGTATACACCCTGAGCCTCGAAGGGTATACACCCTGAGTTTCGAAGAGTAAACCCCCTGAAATTCGAACGGCCTGTACCTTGAGAGAACCTCAGGGTACAGGCCGTTGACGTTTGCCGAGTATTTGAGAACGTGCCGCGGTGCCTAACGATACATCGTCTTGAGCGCTCCCCACGTTGTTTCCCGGACGGGAATCGTGACGTCGTGAGAGAAAGCGGTAAAACACTCACCGGGCAGGTCGTGCGTCAGGTTGAAGTTCGCGTCTGAAAAGGCCCAGACCCGAATCCCCGTGCAGAGATCCAGACCGATCGACAGTGTAATCGTGTCCGAAAAAGCGTTTCCAACCGGTGTCGGGTTCGACACGACGAGGTCGCCGATCGGATAGTAGTACCCGAGTCCCGCGTCGTATGACGCCGGGTTGCCATCCACGGTGATCATCGGGGTGCACCCGTCGGGCACCGCCCCGTCGAACACGAGCAGGATGTTGGTAAAAGTCGTGGCTGTCTTGCTGTATCCGTCGATGACCAGGTCGTAGTCCAGGCCGATGGCGAAGTAGCCCTGGTTGACTTCGTCGAGCACGAAACCCGTCAGGCCCGGTGCCTGGTAAACATCGAGGGCGATCCCATCCCCGTCGACAGGGTCGATCTTGATCAACACTTCTCCGCCGAGATCGAAGAGGGGATCATAGAGCGGATCCCCGGGGCCCACCGTATATTTATCAAGCGAGGAATAGTAGTATTCGCAGGGGCCCGTCGGGTAGGCCATCAGGCATACATCCGCCGACACGACACCGGCGGTCATCAGCACGCCGAGGAGCACCACCAGTATACATCCACCCACAGCTGTTTTTGACATTGCATTTCTCCCCAACAGAGTGTATCAGCACTCGCCCGGCGATCGGGCGAATCGCTTTTACGGGCTGGCGCTCTGGTGGAGGGCGTGTTGGATGCTTTGTCGAAGAAAAAACGTGCTGGAGCTACGCACTCCCCTGTACGCGCTGGATCAGATACTTTCTCCCGTAACGCGTTATTATACCACAAAATATAAGTTAGTTCAAGTGGATAACGGTGAGGCAGTATAAGCCTATCTTGTGATATAACCACAAGATGCCACGCTGTTCGACGTGTGCAATTGTCCTTATCGGCTGGCTGCTCCTTGTAGCGGCACCCTGATTGTCCAGAATGGCCCAAATGGGGTAGACAGATTCGAGAGGGATTATGCAAGATAACCGCCCGAACGTTTCAATTCGATTCTCAGACCTCATAGTGGAGTGTCTAACCAGGGAAGCAGTCGTGCGCCTGATCATCTCGTTTGTTCATCCGGACAGTTCTGGCGAGGTCTGGAATATCCGGTTCCAGATCACGCCGGTAATCGACAACCCGTTTATATAGCTGGAGGATTGAAGTGAAGCGTTTACCGTCGCCGCCCATTCTGTTGTTCCTCGCAACGATTGCCATGCTTTTGGCTTGCCAGAAGGCGGGAGACGATACGGGGGGCGCGACAACTGATGCAGAGCAATCTCGCCATGTTGAACTCGACGGTCAGTCGAATTTTCGGGATCTCGGTGGATACGGGACGGCCGACGGCCGTGCCGTGAAGTGGGGGCAGGTGTACCGCTCGGGTGAGCTCCACAAACTGAGTGACGAAGATGTGGCGGTGCTGGCCGGGCTCGGGATCCGGACGGCGGCAAGTTTTCTCACCGATGAGGAAGTAGCGACACGAGGATCGGACCGGCTGCCGGCTGACACACGGGAGTTACCGCTTCCCATTGCGAGCGGCAACGCCGAAGAGCTGACGCGGGTCGTCAACGAGGCACGCAGGACGGGCGATTTTTCGAAGCTCCCCCCCGACGCCAACCCGGAGATCCACCGGCTCCTCGTGCACGAGGGCCGTGAGGAATATTCCACGCTGATCAGGGATGTAATGGACCCCGCCAACCGGCCGATGGTGTTTCATTGTTCTCACGGCGTTCACCGCACCGGGACGGCGGCGGCGATTTTGCTGGCCGCCCTCGGGGTGCCCGTGGAAACGATCCGGGAAGACTATCTACTTTCCAACACCTACCGTTCCGCCGAAGTCGAGGGGCGTCTCGAGGCCCTGCGTAAGGCGGCAGCCGCGACGCTCGACGTTCCCGAGTCAGACGTCGACATGACCAACATCCGGGCGTTCTACATCCTCGAAGCCGCTTATATCGATGCCGCGTTCGACGAAATCGAACGAGAATATGGCTCGGTGGAAAACTATCTCAGCGAAGGGCTCGGGTTGACCCGCGACGACGTTCAACGCCTGCGAGACGAGCTGCTCGACTGACTGTCCCTGGAAGTCGAAGTTGTGCGTGCAGAAGATCTGCAGCCGCCAGAAATCCGCCGACGTGCGCGCCTGCCCCAGGATGCCGGTGGAATATCGATATTTTCACCTGATGATCCTTAATGGCGGATATACTGGAGAGAATCCGCTTTCCAGTTCAATATCAAACTGGTATCTTCCGGCGAATCGTATCATAGTTCTGCCGAATCAGTCACCGCACACGGTACGCCTCTTGCGTCGACGGACGAGGCGGTATTTTATCCAGAGGATTCAAGAAAGGACATCACGACCGTGCTCGAAACCGTGAAATCAGAAGACACCCGGCGCACCTGGCGCGAGGTCGTCGCAAAATACGAGATTCCGAGTCTTTACCGGAGTCTCCGGCAGCTCGCCAATACGATCGTTCCGTACTTTGCGTTGCTGTGCCTGATGTACTTCTCGCTCGATATTTCCTACTGGATAACGCTGGCTCTGGCGATTCCCGCGGCGGGATTTCTGGTGAGGAGCTTCATAATCGGTCACGATTGCGGTCACGGCTCTTTCTTCAAGTCGAGGAAGGCCAACAGGATCGTGGGCTTCTTCACCACGTTGTTGCCGTTTCTCCCGTCTTATCACTGGAGTTATGAACACGCGAGGCACCACGCGGCCGCGAGCGACCTGGATCGCCGCGGGCACGGCGACATCTGGACGGTGACCGTCGAGGAGTACGTGGCGATGCCTCGCTGGAAGCAGATCTGGTACCGGATTTATCGAAACCCGGTTACTCTGCTGGGAGTGGGACCGCTGTACGTCTTTTTGCTTCACTATAGAGTCTGGCATTCGGGCGCCAACTCGCGCGTTCGCATGAGCACACTGCAGACCAACCTGGCCATTGCGATCATTATCACGGTGGCGAGCCTGACGATCGGGTTCAAGGCCTACGTCATGATACAACTGCCCATCATGGTCGTGGCGGGCGCGGCCGGTGTCTGGCTCTTTTATGTGCAGCACCAGTTCGAAAGCACCTACTGGTCGCGGCACGAAGATTGGGATTATGTCCAGAGTGCACTGGAGGGAGCGTCATTCTACAAGCTGCCGCGCGTCCTGCAGTTTTTCAGCGGGAACATCGGTTTCCACCACGTTCACCATCTGAGCCCGCGTATCCCGAATTACTACCTCCAGAGTTGCCACGAATCCCACCCGATGTTCCAGGCGGTGAATCACATCACGTTGGGGGCGAGTCTGAAGTGCCTCGACTTTCGCCTCTGGGATGAGGAGCATAAAAAACTGGTGGGGTTCAGCTACATTCCCGTCTACCGCGCCGCGCACGCGATGCCCGCCGGGCAGTAAGCGCGCGAAGCGCGGCCAGTACCCTCAGAATTCTCTGGCGATGACGACGCCGTATGCGATGGCGGGATTGCTCCGGATTCCGTCCACGTCAAGACTGGGGACCAAAATGACATTCCGGATGCGAATATCGTACCCCACGCCGATTCGCCAGATAGCGAATACGGACTTTGATTCCGCGTCTTCTTCGCGGGCGATCTCCAGACCGAACCCGCTTCGAATAAAAAAATCTTCTGTCGGGTGATAATAGACGAGCGGGATGATCAGCGCTTCGAGCTCGTCGGCGAATATGAGTTCTACCACGCCGGCAAATCCCCATGTGTGATTCCATCTGGCGGGGATGTACTCGTACTCACCGGCAATCGTGAAACTGGTCTCGTCCTTTGCCTGGTCCTTGAACTTTGTCGTCGCACCGAGGAAGAGTCCGACCGCGTTGAGGTCACGCGATTCGTGGGACTCGACTGCATGTGAGTCCGAGTGACCCTGTCCGAAAGAGGGAGGGGGCGCTACACTACAGAGAACGAGAAGGGCGGTGGCCACCACGGTTAACGAAGCGGGGAGGCGGGAAGTCCGGTCGAACATTGTGTCGTACCTTTTCCTGCGTCTTAATA
>CBDUWU010000193.1:0-7073 GCA_965371015.1 uncultured bacterium
TGCCCCCGGCGCCGACGATCCCCCCCCCCTCGAACGACAACTGGTCGACGTTTTCATCGAGGAGTTTCGCCGCCGCTGTAGCCAGCGCGCTGCGCATCTTGTCCACCGCCTCCAGCGCGGCATTTCCCATCATCCACGTCACACGGCTCGAATAGCTCCCGAGATCCGGCGGGACGCTGTCCGTGTCGCGCAGGACGAGCGCGACGTCTTCGGGGCGCAACCCCAGCCGTTCGGCGACGACGTAGGAGAGCACCGTGTCGGCCCCCTGCCCGATTTCGGTGTGTCCCGAAAATGCGGAGATCTTGCCCGACCGGTCGGCCTTGATGACGACCGACGTCTGTGGCATCTCGTTCCACCAGATCGGAACGGCGGCGCCGCAGAGGTACGCGCCCACGGCAAAACCGATCCCTCTGCCGTGGGGAAGACTCCCGCGTTTTCCGTTCAGGCCCGATCCTTCGACGACGCGGTCGATGCACTCGTCGAGGCCGCACGTCGTAACACGCATGTGATTGACGGTGGTGGACCACGGCTTGATGAGGTTGTTGCGCCTCAGTTCGACGGGGTCGAGGCCGAGCTCTTCCGCGATCTTGTCGAGGTGACACTCCAGCGCAAAGCGCGGCTGCGGCGTGCCGTGACCGCGCTTGGGCCCGCACGGTGGCTTGTTGGTGTAGAAACGCGCGACGTCGACCTTGTAGTTGGGAATGCGGTAGGTTACCGGCTGGACGGCGCCGTGGTAGTACGAAGCGGCGGTCCCGAAACTCCCGTACGCACCCCCGTCGAGAAACGCCTTGAACTGCAGCGCCGTGATGCGGCCGCCGTCGATTGCCGTCCTGATCCACATCGACGAGGGGTGCCGGCCGCGGTGGTTGTAGAACACTTCCTCCCTCGTCAGCGTGAGCTTGACCGGGCGGCCGGTAATCATCGAGAGTTTCGACGCGCAGATGGTGTCGGAGAACAGGTCGAGCTTGCCGCCGAATCCGCCGCCGACATAAGGCACCACGACCCTGAGGGCCTGCGGGGGAATCCCCAGGGTCTTCGGCAGCAACTTCTGCACGTAGTAGGGCGCCTGGTGCGACAGTTGAACGGTCAGCCGGGTGCCGTCCCAGTCGGCGATATTCGAGTGCGTCTCCATGGGGACGTGGGTGTTGCCGGCGAAGTAGAACGTGTCTTCGCGCGTGTACCCGGCGCTCTCGAATGCCGCCTCCGTGTCGCCGAACTCGAGCGCGATTACCCGGTGGGCGTTCCCTTCGAACGACTTCGATTCGTGGATCCGCGAATCGGTTCGAAACGCGTCTTCGACGGACAGAGATATATCGAGCGGCGTGTATTCGACGTCGATCAGGTCGAGCGCCCGCTGCGCGATCGTCTCGGTGTCGGCGCAGACGGCGGCGACCGGCTCGCCGACGTGGCGGACCTTGTCCACCGCGAGCGCCGTTTCGTCCTGCGTGACGGGCAGGATGCCGTAGCGGACGGGGAGGTCGGCACCCGTGATCACCGCGTGTACGCCCTCGAGCGCCAGCGCCTTGTCGACAGTGATGCTTTCGATACGGCCGTGTGCGACCGTGCTCCGCTTGAGTTTCGCGAACAGCATGCCCGGCAGGACGAAGTCGTCCGTATAACTCGCCCGGCCGGTTACCTTGCCGTGCGAGTCCACGCGGCGGTTCGTCCGCCCGACGATTTTAAGATTGTTGTTTTCTGGCGAGCTCAACGCTTTTCTCACATGCTTCGAGGATTTTGGTGTAGCCGGTGCAACGGCAGAGGTTGCCGGACAGTTCTTCCCTGATGTCGACGTCGCCGCCGCGACGGAGGATATAGTTGAACATCAGCGCCATCGACGGGGTGCAGTATCCGCACTGCGACGCGCCCATTTCGGCGAAGACTTCGTTGACGATTTCGGCTTCGCGACCCGTCAGTCCCTCCACGGTTGTAATCGATTTGCCGTCGCAGAGAACGGCCAGCGTGCAGCACGACAGGGCGGGAACGCCGTCTATCAGTACGGTGCAGACGCCGCACTCGCCGAGTTCGCATCCGAATTTCGTTCCCGGCAGGCGGAGGTCTTCCCGCAGTACTTCGAGGAGGACTCTGTTCGGGGGAGTGAGAAGCTCGTGCTCCGTGTTATTGACCTTCAGCCGTATGACCCGAGTCTCCATATTTTCCCTTTCCCTGATACGCCTTCACCATCTGCCACACGGCTTCCTCGCTGAATACGCGGTCGGAGTTTTTGGCCGCCTCGAAGATTTCTTCAACCAGGCCCTCTTCGGGATTGATGTCGCGGCTCTGGAGCCAGAACACCACGTTGGATGCGCCGCTCATGGGTCCGATTTCGATCGCCTGGTGCCGCCCGGTCCAGCTGGCCGGTACCCCCGAATATATGCGGTCGGCCAGCCACTCGTGGCCCGTTTTCGTTGCCTTGATGACGGCGGCCGCGTGGACGCCGGTGCTGGTGCGGTACGCGTCGGTTCCCATCACCGGGTGATTGAACGGAATCGGTACGTCGCACGCCCTGGAGACGCATTCGCAGTACTCCGACAGCTTCGAAAGGTCGTTGTCGATCACGCCCATCAGGCGCAGGTTGATCAACAGGTGTTCCATCGGCGTGTTACCGCAGCGCTCGCCCACGCCCAGCGCAGTGGCGTGGAGCCGGTCGGCGCCCGCTTCCGCGGCGGCGATCGCGTTCTCGAGCCCGAGCGCCCGGTCGCGGTGGCCGTGCCAGTCGATTTTGACGTCTTCGCCGGTGTCGGCGACGACTTGTTTCATGAACTCCACCAGCATACGGGAACCGTGCGGCGTGGCATGTCCGACCGTGTCCGCCAGACAGATCCGGCGGGCGCCGCACTCGATGGCGGTCGTATAGATCTTTCGCAGCGTCTCGGGGCGGGCGCGCGTCGTGTCCTCGGTGACGAACATCACGCGCAGGTCGTGTTTGACGGCGTAATTAATGGCGTCCTCGCTCAACTTGAGCAGCTTGTCGAGCGGCCAGTTTTCGACGTACTGGCGTATCGGACTCGTGCCGATAAAAAGCGATGCTTCGATGGAGATGCCCGACCGCTGGACGGCCTCGATGATCGGGTCGATGTCGGCCTGTACTGTGCGCGCCGCGCAATTGGGGTCGATGGGCAGCTTGTGTTTCGCGATCTCGGTGGCGAGCGCCACGACGTCCTCGGTCACCTTCGGCCCCGCACCGGGGAGCCCGATGTCCGCCGACTGGATCCCGAGATCCGCCATCAGGTGGAGGATTTCTATTTTTTCGTCGATCGTGGGTGATTTGATCGACGGCGACTGGATCCCGTCGCGAAGGGTCTCGTCGTCGAACTCCACCTTGCCGATTCCCGTATCCGGCAACTCGACCAGGTTCCAGTCGTAGATCATTTCCTGTTCATTGATTGTTTCATCGTCGTCCGTCATTCCGAATTCCTCCGTGAGGCCGTTATCTGTGTGGTCAATCGTGTCATCTTCGAGCTTGAAAAAAGTGCGCTGCGAGTGTAAGGATATAACAGAACGAACGATCGTTCCGTATCTTTTTTCGGATTTCACATCCGGACAAACCAACCTTTACTCCTTCCCGGGAGCTTCAGTCATGGAACGCATAGACTCATACGGATATGCGCTCGTCGAACCTGGTAAGCCACTGCAAAAAAAGGACTTCGCAATCGAGTCCGTCGAAGACGGCGACGCCGTCGTTCGTGTGGCCGGGTGCGGTCTCTGCCACACCGACATCGGCTTCTACACCGGCCAGGTCCAGACGTTCGTATCACCGGTCATTCTCGGTCACGAAATCAGCGGCGAAGTCGTAGCCGTCGGCAAGGCGTGTGACAACCTGGTGGGAAAACGAGTGATCGTGCCCGCCGTCCTGCCGTGCGGCGAATGTGAATTATGTAAAAAAGGAAGAAGCAACGTCTGTCAGAAACAGATCATGCCGGGAAACCACATGGACGGGGGATTCGCTTCGCACGTGGTCGTCCCCGGACGCTACCTGTGCGAGCTGCCCGACGACCTGGGCGCCTACGAGCTGTCGCAGCTGTCCGTCATCGCCGACGCGGTCACGACGCCGTACCAGTCGATGCAGCGCAGCGGCCTCGAATCGGGGGATCTGGCGTTGGTGATCGGTGTTGGCGGACTGGGCACTTACATGGTCCAGCTGGCCAGGGCGAAGGGCGCGAAGGTGATCGCCCTGGATATCGACGACACCAAACTCGATAACGCGAAACGGATGGGCGCGGAGTTTTCGATCAACACGAAAGACATGTCGGACAGGGACGTCAAGAAGCACGTCCGCGGGCTGGTCAAGGACAACGGACTGCCGAAACTGGGCTGGAAGGTGTTCGAACTGAGTGGTACGGCGGCGGGGCAGATGACGGCGTTCTCGCTGCTGTCGCACGCGGGGACGATGGGTGTGGTGGGTTTCACAATGGACAAGGTGAACATTCGCCTGAGCAACGTGATGGCATTCGACGCGGACTTGTTCGGCAACTGGGGATGCAAACCGGAGTATTATCCGGACGTGGTGAAAGAGGTGCTGTCGGACAGGATCAACGTACGCGACAACGTGGAAACGCACCCGCTGGACTCGATCAACGAGGTTCTTCAGCTGGCGCTGGACCACAAGATCGAAAAACGCGTCGTCTTTGTCCCCTGATCACAATGGCGATTCAGCGGTGCACAACCCCCCGCCGGCCGCGCAACGGCTCGGGGGTGCTCCGGCTCAGAGCGCTCGCGCCTGCCTCGAGTAGCGCTCCCTGACCGTACGGGGGCGAATTGGCCGGCGTCTCCCAGATCGCGTCATATTGTAGCGCTTTGGGCGCGGCGCAGCCGCAATTCGCCGTCGACCCCCGCGCCTGGGTGCGCGGCCCAACCATCTCGGACGCTGGCCCGGGAACCCCTCGTCGGTCGGCCCATCGAATACGGCGGTCGAGTGCCGGTCCGGATCATGTCCCCGGCAAATGTTCAAAAAAGGAAGAGGAGATCATGAAAGACCACAATCTGGTTCCTGAAATCAAGTACAACGACATCATCGTAGAGAAACGCCCCCTGCTCGACGCCAAAGGCGACGAGGTCGACGGGTTGTATAACCACTGGATCATGCTCAACAACCCGAAGCAGTACAACTCCTACACAACCGCCGCCGTCAAAGAAGTCATACTCGCCTTCCGGCAGGCATCGACCGACCGCTCGTGCGTCGCCGTCGTGTTTTCCGCCGTGGGCGACAAGGCCTTCTGCACCGGCGGGAACACCAAAGAGTACGCCGAGTACTACGCCGGCAATCCCCCGGAATACAAACAATACATGCGCCTGTTCAACGACATGGTGACGCACATACTCATCTGCGACAAACCCGTCATCAACCGCGTCAACGGCATGCGGATCGCCGGTGGTCAGGAAATCGGCATGGCGTGCGATATTACCATCGCCGCCGACACGGCCATCTTCGGACAGGCGGGACCCAAACACGGGTCCGCTCCCGACGGCGGATCGACGGACTTCCTGCACCTCTATGTCGGCATCAACCGCTCCATCGAGTCGTGTACCCTGTGCGAACACTGGTCGGCGCAGCAGGCCGTCCGCCTCGGGTTGATCAACAAGATCGTCCCGGTACTCAAGGACTCCGACGGCGCCTGGGTAGCCAATCCGATGGTCGTGCGCGATGAAACCGACGAGTGGGGCAACTGGACCTACGGCGCGTTCAAGACTGGTGAGGCGCGCAAGGCCGCCCGCGAAGAGATGGCCGCGTGCACCGTCGACCAGTCGATGCTAGACGACGAGGTCAACCGCAAGGCATGGGCGCTCGCGCTCACCATGCCCGACTGCCTGTCGAAGACGCTCGAGTCGGTTCGCAAGAAGAAGCTCGAACACTGGCAGCGAAACTGCGAGACCAACCGCTCCTGGCTCGCGCTCAATATGATGACCGAGGCCAAGGCCGGATTTCGCGCCTTCAACGAGGGGCCGAAGGGCAAACGCGAAGTGGACTTTATCAAGCTGCGCCGCGCACTCGCCCAGGCATCGCCCTGGACCGAAGAGCTCGTCGAAAGCGTTCTTCCAAAGGAATAAGCCATGGGTTACGAACACATCAAAGTCAACGAACTGTTCGACGGCCAGGTCGACGAGATCGTCCTCGGCCCGCCGCCCGCCAATATAGTCAGCGCGGCGCTGATGAGCGAGGTGTCCGCGCAGGTCGATTCGTCGAATACGGGCAAGCACAAGAAATTGATCGTCATCAAGGGGGACGGCAAGCACTTCAGCTTCGGCGCGGCGGTGGAGGAACACACCGCCGACAAGGTCGCCGACATGCTGCCGACATTTCACGGTATGATCGGGCGGGTGCTGACCTCCGGCGTGCCCGTCGTCGCTAGTGTGACGGGTCTTTGCCTCGGCGGGGGATTCGAGCTCGCCCTCGCGTGCTCGATGATATTCTGCGACCGCAGTGCCGCTTTCGCCGTTCCGGAAATCCAGATCGGTGTGTTTCCGCCGCCGGCGTGCCTCCTGCTCCCGTTCAAGTGTGGTGAGTCGGCGTCGCGCCGGATTATTCTGACGGGCGAGAAGGTGCCGGCCGAGGACGCGATGATGCTGGGCTTCGTCGATACGGTGGTGGACAAGGGACAGCTGGACGGGGCGCTCGCCGCTTTCGTAGAGGAGCACATCCTGCCGCGGAGCGCGTCGTCGCTTCGTATCGCAAACGAGGCGGCGATGACGGCGATCGCGTTGTTCTACGACGACAATATTGCGGCGGTGGAAAAACTCTACCTGGAAAAGTTGATGTCGACGAAAGACGCCAACGAGGGCATTCGGTCTTTTGTCGAAAAACGCCCTCCGAACTGGAGCGACGAGTAGCCAACCAGTGGAAGGCACCAATAGAGTAAACGAAGGTCTCGGCGAGATACTGCGCCAGTCGTGCCGTCTCATGGCCAGGAACGGCTATCACGGCACCAGCATGCGCGACATCGCCCAGGAAACTGGACGCAGCCTCTCCGGGCTTTATCACTACTTCCGGAGCAAGGAAGACCTCGTCGGCGACATCTATTGTACGTTTCTCCACGGACTCGCCGGCGACGGCGCCGACGGCGATGAAATCGAGCGGA
>CBDUWU010000194.1:0-7053 GCA_965371015.1 uncultured bacterium
GGGTACCTGAATTATCCTACGACCCGATCCGGATATCAAGCGGTTTCCGGACGAACGTGACACAGCAGACTTTCACACTCTGATCCGCTATATTAGGAAACGTGAGCACCCGGAACGGCAAATATATACACGGCACCGATCCCGACGAGCAGCGGCGGCTGTCACGGCTGAATGACCTGCTCAACGAGCGCTCGTTGCGCGCACTCGACATTCACCTGGGTGACCGCATTCTCGACGTCGGTTGCGGTCTCTCGCAGCTGACACGCGCCATGGCGCGGAAAGCGGGCTCCGACGGCCTCGTCGTCGGCATCGAACAAAGCGCCGAACAGATCGCCGAAGCCGACCGCCAGGCCGCGGACGCCGGAGAGTCGGGGCTCGTCGGCATCCGTCGCGGTAGTGCTCCTTCCCTGCCGCTCGACGACGACGAGTGGGGCACATTCGACGTCGTCCACACCCGTTTTCTCCTCGAACACGTCCCCGACCCCGAAGCCGTCGTCGCCGCGATGTTTCGCGCCGCCCGCCCCGGAGGCCGCGTGATCCTGGAAGACGACGACCACGACGTGCTGCGTCTGTCCCCCGAGGTGCCCGGCTTCGACCGTCTGTGGGACGGCTATGTCGAGATGTACCGCGCCCTCGGTTGCGACCCCTTCATCGGCCGCCGTCTCGTCTCGCTGCTCCGCGACGCGGGCGCCGTTTCGACGTATAACGACTGGAAGTTTTTCGGCGGCTGTCACGGCGCCTCCATGTTCGAGGAACTCGTCGCCAATTTCATCGGCATCATCGACAGCGCCCGGGACAGGATCGTGGCGGACACCGACCTCGACGACGCAGCGCTCGACACGGGATTCCAGGCATTTCTCGACTGGAGCCGTCGCCCGGACGCGTCGATGTGGTACGGGACGTTCTGGGCGATGGGGATCAAGGACGGCGACGGCACAGATTCCCGGCAGGAAGCCGGGCTGAGCACATCGACCGGCGGTTCTCCCCCACCGATCGACAAGCTCACCGCCCTGCGGTTCCTCGTCGATTCGGCGCGCGATCTCAACTCCAGCCTCAAACTCGACGAGGTCTACGGCAAGATCGCCGAACGCGTCCGCACTTTCGTCGACTACCACCTCTTTTGCGTGATGTTGTGGAACGAGCGCTCGGAACTCCTCGAGTTCAACTATTCTCTCTGCTTCGGCGAACACATCCCCGTCGCAGGCGGACTCCCGATGGGGCACGGTCTCTCCGGCACCGCCGCCCTCGAGCGCAGCCCCGTCCGCGTGGACAACGTGCTCGAAGACAGCCGCTACGTCCGCCACCGCCACCCCAAGGTCGAGATCCGCTCCGAACTCGTCGTTCCGCTGATCGTGCGCGACCGACTGATCGGCGTCCTCGACCTGGAGAGCACCGAGTTCGGGGCGTTCACCGTGGAACACGAAGAGATCATCGCCGCGCTGGCACGGCACATCGCCGTCGCCGTCGACAACGCCCGCCTCTACGAAACCGTCCACGCCAACGAGACGCGCATGGACGAGGAGCTCAAGACGGCACGCGTGATCCAGGAAGGGCTGCTTCCGTCGGCGTCCCCCGACGTGGACGGGCTCGACATCGGTATGGCGTACTCCCCCGCCACCGCACTCGCGGGCGACTTCTACGACTTTCTACCGCTGGAGGACGGGCGTTTCGCCTTTGCCGTCGGGGACGTCGCCGGCAAATCCACCCCGGCGGCGCTGTACGGATCGCTCGCCGTCGGGATCATACGCGGTTACGCGCTGCGCAACATCCACGTCCAGGAACCGTCGAGCATGCTGGCGCACGTCAACGAACACCTGGGCCGGCTTAATATAGAGGGAAGATTTGCCGTGATGGCGTACGGCATCATCGACGTCGGAGCCCGTAAACTCACGCTCGGTAACGCTGGTTTTCCCTTTCCCTATCTGGTTCGTGACGGAAAAATTCGGCGTATCGATCTCCCCGGCCTGCCGCTGGGAGTCGATCCCAGCACCGTCTATGAATCGATAACGCTTTCTCTCGAAGAGGGTGACTTGCTGGTATTCTGCTCGGACGGCTTCGGGGACTGCGAAAACCCCGGCGGCGACGAGTTTGGAGAACACCGCGTCGAGCAGACGATCCAGGCCCGCGCTCACCTGCCGGCGAGCGCAGTGGCTGCAGGCCTGCTGGATGCAACGGACCGTCACGCCGGCCCCGACATCCAGCACACCGACGATCGTACCGCCGTGATATTCCGGTTGCGGTAAAACTACGGGGTTCCAGACATCGTCCGCGTCCGTTACCATCTCGTACATGATCGATCGGCCCATTGACCATACGCCGGGCGTCTGGCGCGCGTGGCACGACGACCCCGTGCGACTGCGTCTCGGCGTTTCTTCGTGCCTGTTGGGGAACGAGGTCCGTTACAACGGAGGCCATGCAAGAAATGCATTCGTCGTCGATGTGCTGGGGCGGTGGTTCGAGTGGGTCCCGGTCTGCCCGGAAGTCGAAATCGGGATGGGGATTCCCCGCCCCACCGTCCGGCTGGAATCCGGCGGCGACGGCGACGCCCGGATGGTGTGTCCGTCGACGGGCGTGGACTTCACGAGGCGCATGACGTCGTACTCGCGTAAACGCGTGCGGGAGCTGATGCGGGAGGACCTGGACGGCTACATCCTCAAGCGCGGGTCTCCATCGTGCGGCACCGGACGTATCAAGGTGTGGGGCAAAAAGAAGATCGAACGCAGCGACGGGGTGGGGCTGTTCGCCGACGCGTTGATGGATCGCTGGCCCACGCTTCCCATCGAGGAAGAGGGCCGTCTCAACGACGCCGCGATCCGTGAGAACTTCATCGAACGCGTCTTCTGCCGCAACCGCTGGCGGAATCTCGCCGGGCGCGGCTTTACGCGCCGCCGCCTGGTCGCCTTCCACGCCGCGCACGAGATGCTGCTCCGATCGCACAGCGAAGCCGGTTACCGCCGTATGGGCCGCATCGTCGCCCGCACCGCCGGCGCCGGGCGGGTCAAGGACAGCGAGCTGTTTATATTGTATGAAAATGAACTGGCCGCTGTGATGAGGACACGGGCCACCGTCAAGAAACACAAGAATGTTCTCGGGCTCGCCATGGGCTACCTCGAGCGCGCCCTCGACCCGGCCGGGAAGCGGGAGATCCTGACCGCGATCGCCGACTACTCGGCGGGTTTCCTGCCCCTGGTGGTTCCGCTGACGTTATTACGTTTCAACATCCGCAGGCACGGCGTCGAGGGCCTCGCCGGGCAGCTGTATTTCGACCCGCACCCAAAGGAACTGATGATGAGGTACCACGTGTGAGCGACCGGCACAAGACGACGGCGGGATGCCACTGCCCGCCCGGGACATGAAATCGGCTTCTCCCTGCGTAAATCGGGGTCCTCAGCCCCCTCCGAATTCCGTTGACAAGTGTGGATAACATGTTACCTTTCGGTAGCTCAGAGAATCCTCCCGCCACGTTCGTTTCCGCGGATCCGCCCAGCGTTTCGAGAGTCGGCTTCGGAGTTCAGTTCCCCGAGTGGATTGCAGGCGCCAACAGGCCTGCGCGATTGGACAGATAGATTTCACAGGGCGGGCCAAGGAGACTTAAATGTCGAACAAGAAACTGTACGTCGGCAACCTGCCGTTCACGGCCACGCGTGACGACATCCGCTCCGCCTTCGAGGCGTTCGGAACCGTTTACGAAGTATCCCTCATCGAGGACCGCCAGACCGGCCGTCCGCGGGGATTCGGCTTCGTCGAGATGGACGAAGCGGGCGCCCAGGCAGCTATCGAAGGCCTCAACGAGAAGGACTTCGGCGGCCGTAACCTCACCGTCAACGTGGCACGCGAGAAGCGCGAGCGCGGCAGCGGCGGCGGCGGCGGCGGTCGTTACTAGTCGACGCCAGGCATAATCGCCGAAAAGGGGCCGCACTCAGTGCGGTCCCTTTTTTTTGCCTCCCCGCTCCCTCCGCAAAAAAATCTCACCATAAAAGCGTAAGGAATCAGCTTCCCGTTCGAAGATGTTGTATACGCACGCTTTGAATAGAGCATTCGCGTTGACTGCATCTCGACAATTTCACGACATATCTGATTTTCGACACAGGAGGCCCTGATGGTATCCAATGCAAAAGTACGTTCGCTGTTACTTCTGGCCCTCGGCGCGGTTCTCCTCGCAAGCGCCGCGATCGCCGACCCGTGCCTGGTCGTGTACCCCCAGGCGGCTTCGAAATACCACTACGACGTCAACGAGTATTACACCGTTTCATACGGCGACCCCCTGTACGACGCCGCCTACGACCGTGGCGGCGAAGTGCTGATCGACATCAACACCGACGAAATCGCGCTGAACATCTATCAGACCCCGGGACTCGCCGGATTCCAGGTATCGACGAACGGCGAAGAGGGCTACTTCTTCATCGGCAGCTACTTCCGGCTCACCGTCGACGGCTTCAGCAACGAGCCGACCGTGTACGAAAACGTGATCCTCGTGTTCGAACCCAACCCCGGCTACTGCACGCCGACGATCAGCGTGGACGGGGCCCCCGTCTCCGGGTTCCGGTTCCCGCTGGGCGACCTGACCGTGTCCACTCCGACGGCGAACGGCAACAACTACAGCGACTCGATCACAATGCAGGTGATGTGGGGCGGATGCTACGGAATGAAAATGTGGGCCTTCGCAGACAACAATTACGACGGTATCCAGGATGCCGCCGAGTGCTTCAGCGCGTACTCGCACGACTCGACAGTTCCCGTCAGCGAGGCGACGTGGGGCGAGATCAAATCGCTCTACTCCGAGTAGACGACGGTTTGGACACGCGGCCGGCGGGTATGGTAGAATATAAGCATGGAATTCCCCGCACCAGACCTGCCCGCCGCCGCGGTATCCACCGCACCGAAGCCCGACCCGGCCGAATGGGTCGACGAGCACGGCGACGCGCTCTTCCGGTTTGCCATTCTCCGGCTCAAGGACGAACACCTCGCCGAGGACCTCATCCAGGACACGTTCCTGGCCGCTCTGAAGGGGATCGAAAGGTTCAAAACCGGTTCGTCGCCGCGGCCGTGGCTCATGGGAATACTCAAGCACAAGATCATCGACCACTTCAGGAGAAACACCATCGAAATCCCGAGCGCCGACCTGAACCTGTGGGAAGACGAGGACAACCGCGAGTACTTCGACAAGGACGACCACTGGGCGAAACCACTGAACGACTGGAAGGAATCGCCGGCCCAACTCGTCGAAAACGCCGAGTTCTGGGAGACCTTTCAATCTTGCCTGCTCGGGCTCCCCGAGTCGCACCGCAGGGCCTTCACCCTGCGCGAACTCGACGGCGTGAAAGGCGACGAAGTGTGCCAGGTTCTGTCGATCTCACCCTCGAACATGTGGGTGATCATGCACAGGGCGCGCTCGAAACTCAGAAAATGCCTCGACTCCAGGTGGTTCATGGAGACGACGAAAGAGAAGCATTGACCAGATGAATATCAGCTGCAAAACATCCGCCATACGAAGTTCCGAACTCCGCGACAAACAACTGCGCGGGATGCGAAAACTCGAGCTCTGGTATCACATCATGATCTGCCGGTTCTGTCGGATCTACAACCGCCAGATCAAGAAGCTCGGCAGCATCTCCCGCCTGGTCGGCGAAGCCTCCGAGAACGGCGACGCCGGTCAACTCAAGCTCTCCGACGACGCCAAGACCCGCATCAAGCAGAATCTTCAGTCCTGATCCAGGGTTCAAAACCGCGAAGACGCCGAGGATATCACTTCGGGTGTCTTCAGGAAGTTCCTGATCGGGATGGACAGGTTCGACCCGTCGCGTGGCAGCGTGATGACCTGGGTCGTGACCATGGCCCGCAACGCGGTAATAGACCATTACCGGCGTACGAGGCCCGCCACCAGAGACGTCGAGAACCTGGCCGCCCCCACGGCCACTAACCTGGGCGGGGGGGCGGCCGGGCCCGTTGCAGTCGATGATCGGCGACGAGGAAATCGCGCGCCTTTCGCAAGCTCCAGTTGGAGTTGACGGATGAAGATAAACCGCCGAGAGGAGAGAAGCCATGCGCAGCGACCGACTGAATTCGATACTCGGCATAATGTACGGCCCGGGAGCGGTAGATCAGCGTCGCAAACAGGCCCTCGAGGCCGATCTCCTGTCCCGTTACCGGACACTTCACCCGAACAACCGGAGGTGGCTCATGCTGCTCAATCCCTGGAACCGTATCGCACGTTTCGCTCTCACCGGCCCAGCCTCCCGGTAACGGGGGGCGGGGATGTTCCAGCGCGACGAATTCTCGACCTGCAAGCCCATCCCAATCCGTTCAACCCGGCGACGACGATCCGGTACGCCGTGCCGCAGTCGGGGAATGTGTCGGTGTCGGTATATGACGTCTCGGGCCGGCTGGTGGAGACGCTGATAGAGAGCGCGTACCGCAAAGCCGGTGACCACGAACTCGAGTATCACCCGGTGGTCGCGAGCGGCGTTTACTTCGTGCGACTCGTGCACGGCGGCAGGGAAACCATGTCGAGAATCGTTCTGCTCAAGTGAGTGCCCGGCCTCTTCGGGCGGTAAAAATAAGATCCGCCGGTCAAGCCGTGTCAGAAGAAAAGAGCCTTCTTCCGCTTATTCGGGGTTACCTCACGAGTACCGTAACCTCGGTGATCCCCGTCACCATGGGTTCCTTTTCCGCAGCCGGCAGTTTCATGTAGTCTGCGACCGAGGCCAGCGGGGCAAAACAAAGCAATAACGCGACGTTGAACTCGATCAACCTCTTAGCCATGACTTCATCCTCCCTTTGACGAATGCCTGCCGTAATGAAAATGTCAGATTAATTTGTGCAGGGATTATCCCACGACTGGCCCCTATGAACCGCTTCCCGGGTGAGGATCAAACACCACGACGAACGGGACAGAAAGTGCTACAATCGTTATTCACCGACGTCACGTTCTAAACCCATTTAAAGGATTTACCATGACCACAGTTGCAATCGTTGGCGCGGGCATGATGACCAAACCCATGGTCGACTACTTCATCGACCGCTGCGGCTACCACGTCATCGTTGCCAACCGCA
>CBDUWU010000195.1:0-6927 GCA_965371015.1 uncultured bacterium
CGTGGAGCACTTTGGTTACAGTGCCGTTTACGGCGGGAGTGGGTACGAGACACCCCTGGGTCTGGTGAATGTCTCGAAGGATTTTTCGCGACGGCTGGCCGCCGTCAATTCACGCGTGATCCTTTCGGATCACGGGCACGAGCAGGCACACCTTACGCGGCAGGAACACGCGCTGGAAGTCCAGATTCCATTTCTCCAACGCGCGCTGGACGAATTCAGCCTGGTGGCGGTAGTCATGGGAGACCAGAGCTGGGACAACTGCTCCGCGCTGGGAGACGCGCTCGCACCGCTTGCGTCGCACCCGGGCGTACTCATCGTGGCGAGCACGGACCTTTCGCACTTCCATGACGCCGACAGCGCGGGGCGGCTGGACGGGGAGTTCTGCAGGGTTCTCGAAACGATGGACGCGCGCGCGCTCTACGAGGCGGTCCAGACCGGCCGGAGCGAAGCCTGCGGCGCGGGCCCTGTCATCGCGGCGCTCCTGGCAACGGAATCGCTGAGAGAACGACGGTGTACCCCCCTGGCGCAGCAAACTTCGGGAGATGTTTCCGGCGACAATTCGAGCGTCGTGGGCTACCTCTCCGCCGTTATCACCGCCGACTAGCGGACCTGTCGACGAGGAGATATTAAGATGTTCGAGAACTTGACGGAAGAGTCGAGAGAGTATCTGCTGAAGCTGGTCCGGGAGTCGATCGAAACGAAGTACAACGGAGACGACTTCCCCCGCAATCCCCCCGCCGATCCACTGCTGCAGGAGCCGTGCGGCGCGTTCGTCACGCTCAAAAACTCCGGCATGCTGCGCGGTTGTATAGGCCGCATGGAATCCGACCGCCCCCTGTGGGAAACCGTCGCGATGATGGCGCGTGCCGCGGCGTTCGAGGACCCTCGCTTTGACTCCGTTTCGCGCATCGAGCTCCGGTCGCTGTCGGTCGAGATATCAGTACTGACGCCTTTCGTGCTCGTCGACGATCCGGGATCGGTAGAAGTGGGAAAACACGGCCTGCTGGTCGAAAAAGGATTGAATCGGGGTGTACTGCTCCCTCAGGTCGCCGTCGAGCAGGGGTGGTCGGCGGAGGAGTTCCTGAGCAACGTGTGCATCAAGGCGTCGCTCCCCCCCGACGCGTGGCAAGACCCCGGCGCTCGGTTGTACACCTTCAGCGCCGCGGTCATCGAGTCTGTGTCGGGCTAGTTGGCCGTCGCCGGCGCGCAGAACGCTTCCGCCAGTGTGTCCGCGAGTTTCTCGAACACTCGCCTTCCCATATTGACCGACGTCTGCCGCCGTTCGTGCGTCCGCTCATCGACCGAGTAATGTTTCAACTCGACGACGGAGGCTCCGTCCACGACGATTTCAAAAAAGCACCCGTCCGCCGTCGGGTCGGTTCGCAATATCGCGATCGTCAGACCCTCGTCGTTTTCGACACACTTGACCGGGCCGTACGGGGGAGCTACCTCGATGGCGATCCTCTCGACGAGACGCATTAATCCGCCTGAAACACTGGCGACGTCCTCTATATGCCCCGTAAACCGCAACGATTCCAGCGTCAGACCCTGGTGGCCGTAATCATCCGCAACGACGTACACCGTCGAGTCCCCCGCTTCCAGAGACACCGAGTACGGGCGCTCGTCACGGACGGGCGGGATAAAATCGAAGCAATACTGCCGCAGTTCTTCCCTGCGGGCCAGGAGTTGTTCGAATACAGATTCTCCGATATTCATTTTGAGACCTCCTCGTGGCCGTCCGCGCGTGGCGAAGAGTTCCGCGAGCCGCGATATGACTGCTCGTGGGACAGGTAACAGTCCGCAGGTTTGCAAAAAGTGTTCCGGGATCAGGCGAGAATGGCGCCTAAGCGGCGTTTTCCTCGGACATGATACGTTCGCGGTGGTTTTCGCCATCGAAGGTCAGGAGAGTGGCCTTTTCGTCGACGACGGTCTGGATGTGCACAGGCCGGGTCCAGATGTGGTAGATATTCCGCAGGGTGTCCCTGGCGTAATCCAGGCGCAATTCCACCCCGTCGAACCGGTGCTTGAGATAGAGTTCTCCCCTGTTCTCGAAATTGCCGTCGACGACGGAAATGTACGGCTGGCCCATGTTGGTGAGCGAGACCAGGAGATTGTCCTTGATCGCGCGGGCGTCACGATCCTTGATTTCGTAGAGACGCGATTTGTCGTTGTACCCATACGTGTACAGCATCTGGTCCCGCACGAAATCCGGCGTGAGAAAGTCGTCGATAAATGTCATGTCGTTGTAAATCGAGCGGACCTGGAAAATCTTTTCGCGCCCCAGCCCGGCATCGGTATTCCATCGGGCTTTTTCGCGGAGATCGGAGCACTCCTCGTATTCCTTGCCGAACTTACCCGTGTTCCATCGGTATTCGATGTCCTTGAAAAGTTCGTATCCGAGTTTGTACGGATTGAGCTGACCCGGTTGAACCGCCAGAGTGCCGGAATGATGGTCGGCGAAGTCGATCAGCTCGCTCGAGTCCATCGCCTTTTGTGTCATGATCTTCTCGTGCCAGTACACCGCCCACCCCTCGTTCATTATCTTCGTCATTCCCTGGGGCGCAAAATAGTAGGCTTCCTCGCGGATCATCGAGAGAATGTCGCGTTTCCAATTGGGAAGCGGGGCGTATTCGACGAGAAACATCAGGACGTCCTTGACGGGGCGGGCGGGAAAACTCACCGCCTGCTCCCTGGCCTGGCGGAGCTCTTCTCTCTTTTGTTCCAGGTACTCGGGTGGATTGATATAGGGGTCCATGTAGGACTTGCTCTTGAGCTTCACGACTGAAGCCTCCGCATCGGGCTCCTCCATGCTGTTTCGTGAAACATTCACGTCCTCGAAGAGCGCGTTCGGGTCGATGAGGTTGTCGATAGACGAGCATATGTCGACAAACTCCTCCACCACGTCGAATCCGAACCTGTCCGCAAAACCCTGGATGCGGTTGCCGTGGTTCGCCATTCCGTCAATCATCTTGCGGTTGGTTTTGGCGAAGTAGGCGTTGTTCTTGAAAAAATCACAGTGGGCGTATACGTGACCGATGACGAGTTTCTGGTCGACCATCTGATTGCTGCCCAGAAGGTACGCGTAGCACGGGTTGTTGTTGATGACCATTTCGTAGATCTTGTGCAGCCCGTAGCCGTAGCTCTTTCCCATGTACTCGTACTGCATACCGAACCGCCAGTGCGGATAACGCGACGGGAATCCGCCGTAGCTGGCCACCATGTTGATCTCTTCCCAGTCCAGCACCTCGAAGATGACCGGGAAGAAATCGAGGCCATAACCGCGAGCGTAGCCTTCGATCTCCTTGATCGTCGAACCGAGCTTTTCCTTGTCTATCATTTTCCCTTTCCCAGGAAAGCTTTGATCGAATCGTATATCTCGTCACGGCCGTTGATTTCGGACAACACGAGGTTTTCCGTATCTTCGAAATTCGCCCGCAGGTCCTTGATGAAGGCGCCGCTGCCGTACGGGCTCGCCACCTGGCCGTAGCAGAACAGGTTGATCTCTGGAAGTAGCTTTTCCGTGAGCACCTGCAGGCAGATCTGGGTATCGCCACCCCCCCAGTTGTCACCATCGGAAAAGTGAAACGCGTAAATGTTCCATTCATCGGACGGGTAGTGTTCGTCTATCAGGGCGGAGCACAATGTGTACGCGGATGATATTCGCGTTCCGCCGCTTTCACGAGTGTGAAAAAACGTGTGTTCGTCCACTTCGTGGGCTTCGGCGTCGTGGACGATGTATCGGGCCTCCAGACCTTTGTACTGTGACTGCAGCCACATGTTGATCCAGAACGACTCGTTGCGAACGACGTCCTTCTGCTCGTCGCCCATCGATCCCGAAACATCCATGATGTAGATGATGACAGCGTTCGTTTCGGGCAGGCGGATCGTCTTGCGCGCACGGTAACGGCGGTCTTCCTTGACGGGGATAATGACGGGGCGTTTTTTGTTGTACGCCCCCGACGCGATCTGCCGTTTGAGCGCTTCCTTGAAGGTCCGCTTGAAGTGCCTCAACGACTCGGGCCCGACAAGGCCGATGGTCGTGTATTTGCCGGAGTCCGTCTCGATGCTGCGCTTGGACCTGGGCTTGATGTTGGGGAGCTCGAGCTCCTCCGCCATGATCTCGGCCAGCTCTTCGAACGTGACGTCGACCTCGAGTCTGTGGCTCCCGGGCGCATCTCCTGCTTCTCCGGAACCGTCTTCGCCGGCGCCGATGGGCTGTCCCGCTTCCCCGTCACCCTGCCCGACACCTTCTTTTTTCCGGGTCTCGTGTCGGAAGGTAGGCAGCTCGATCTGGCGGATGGGGATGGAAACCAGGTTCTTCCCCTTCTTGCCGATCAGCTCGCCCGACGACATGTACTTGCGCAGGTCTTTCTTGATGTGCCCCCGGACGATTTTCCGGAACCGCTGGAGGTCTCGATCGATGCGCTGAACCATGAAGGACTCTCCTTACGACTGTTCCTTCGTGTCTCCTCGTGCGAAGATACTGGCAACGAAGTTAAGCACGTCGGTCGCGCTGACATCGTTGTACCCGAAATTCCGGATAAGACGCTGCTTGACTACGTCGATCTTGGCTTGCGTCTCCTTGTCCACCACGTTGGACACCAGGTTGGTCAGCTTGATGGTGTCCTTCTGGTCTTCGAACAGCTTCAGTTCGAGCGCCTTCTGCAGGCGGGCGTTAGTCGCATAGTCAAACGATTTTCCTTCCAGCGACAGCGCACCGATGTAGTTCATAATCTCCCGCCGGAAGTCATCCTTGCGGTTTTCAGGGATCCCAATTTTTTCCTCGATCGCACGCATCAACCTCTCGTCCGGCTCTTCATCAGCTCCCGTGAACTTGTTCTTGACCTTTTCCTTCTGGGTGTAGGCCTTGATGTTGTCCACGTAATTGGCGCAGAGCCGCTTGATCGCGTCCTCGTCGGCCGAGATCGCACGCTGGACCTCGTTCTTGACGATATCTTCGTACTCTTCCTTCACCATCCCCATGAGTTCGCGGAAGCGCTTGCGGTCTTCTGTCGACGTGATGAGCGAGTGGTGGTCGAGGCCCGCCTCGAGCTCGTTCATTACCATGAACGGGTTGATGCATTTTTCGGACTCTTCGTCGACGAGGGTATTGGAGATCTTGTCCTGGATGTAACGGGGAGAAATCCCGTACATTCCTTCGCGCTCCGTCTCCTTCTTCAGTTCCTTGATATTTTCCTCGGTGAACCCCGGCAGCGTCTGGCCGTTGTACAGCTTGAGCTTCTGCAGGAGGTTCAGCGATGCTTTCTTGGGTTCCTCCAGGCGAGTCAACACGGCCCACATGGACGCCATGCCCACCGTGTGGGGCGCGATGTGAATGCCGGGGATCTTCTTCTGGTTGAAATCGCGTTCGTAGATCCGCGTTTCATCGTCGAGCTTGGTGATGTAAGGAATGTCGATCTTGACCGTCCGGTCCCTCAGAGCCTCCATGAACTCGTTGTTCTGGAGTTTTCGGTACTCGGGTTCGTTGGTGTGACCAATGATGACTTCGTCGATATCGGTCTGCGAAAACTTCTTCGGTTTGATCTTATGCTCCTGCGACGCGCCGAGCAGGTCGTAGAGAAATGCCACGTCGAGCTTGAGGACCTCGATAAATTCTATGAGTCCCCTGTTGGCAACGTTGAATTCGCCATCGAAGTTGAACGCGCGCGGGTCGGAATCGCTGCCGAATTCGGCAATCTTGCGGTAGTTGATGTCACCAGTGAGCTCGGTCGAGTCCTGGTTCTTCTCGTCCTTGGGCTGAAACGTCCCGATGCCAACACGGTCTTTTTCCGAGAGGATCAGCCGCCGTACCCGGACGTGCGCGATCACCCTGGTCCAGTCACCGTTGTACTTTTCCATCAACTCGTTGAACCGGTAACGATCGGCCGGGTTGAGCTCGCCCTCGATGCGCACGTGGCGGTTGGGATCGGAAACCTTTTCGTTGATCTTCGACTCGACTTCCGCGCGGAACGGAACCGGAATCAGCTTGAGCGGCTCTTCGTACATGGGACTGTCGATGACTTCTTCGCCGTCCTCTTCGATACCCACCCAGGAGAACGTGTACAGCGCTCCTTCCGGGCGTTTCGAATAGGCCTCCAGCCCCCGCTTGAGCCGCCGGACAATGGTGCTCTTCGAACTGCCCACCGGCCCGTGCAGCAGTATGATGCGTTTTTCGGTGCCCAGACGTTGGGCAGCCGACTTGAACACGCTGACCAGCTTCATCAACGCCAGCTCCAGCCCGTACACGGCATCCGCCCCGTCGTTCTCGATATCGTCAAAAAATTTGTACCGGACGACTTTTCGTTTGTGCTCGGTATAGTCCTCCGTCCCGTGGGACATGATCATGTCGTAGATTCGCTGGTAGGACGTCCGCACTACGGCCGGATCCTGCATGATGATACCGAGATAGTCCTCGAATGATCCCTTCCAGTTGAGTTGCTGGAATTCTTCGGTGTTCTGCCGTGACTGGATGAGGGAGATGATGTCGTTTGCGCCGCTCATACTTCCTCCTGTTGGCGTTGTCTGACCTCTGTTCCGCGCGGTGGTCCACGCGTTAACTGATTCCTGAATGGAATATACGAGCCGCGAATCGATCACGCCAGTCGCCGACGGATATTATGCAACTCGCAGCCGGAATGGGTAAAGCGCAAGAAGCATACCAACGTGCTTCGTGGCATTAAATATAACTCGTTGTAATATATAAGCTTATACACGCACGAGACAGAAAGGAAAAGCGCCGCTGTCGACCCTGGTGGGAAGATATTATTTTTTTCAATTTGCCCCGGATCTTGGACGCCGGAGACGCGGTTACCGGCGCAGGATGAGGCGTCTTGCATCGTGCGTAAGATTATGGTTGTGCCTCTGAAATTGTATCTGGCCCGGGTTGTGCAATACCCTTGGCGTGAAGACGATCGACAACGCGTCCAC
>CBDUWU010000196.1:0-6925 GCA_965371015.1 uncultured bacterium
GAACTCCAACTCGACGGCAGCCAGAATGTCTCCCTCTACGTCGACTTCAATATCTGGACGGGCGCCCAGTTAGAGGTGTTTTACATCCGGCAGGACACGAAGGTGTCGCTCGCCGATACCACGGGTGCTCACCAGGCCGACCTCTTTGATGCGGGGATCGACTATCTGCAGGTCGGCGCCCTGCTCGGCGCGTCCAAGGGGGAGTCGTCCTTCTTCTTTTCGAGCGTAAGTCTGGGGGTGACCCATTTCAACCCCAAGGGCGTCGACGTTTCCGACACGTGGAAGTTTTCGGTAACGGTGGGAGTCGGCACCAAGGTGTATTTCACCGATCGGTTGGGGATGCGGATACACGGCCAGTTGCTGCCTACGTTTCTCACCGCGGGGTCAGACATTTTTTGCGACGACGAGGGCTGCTACTCCAAGGTGGAGAGTGGCGCTCTGCTCCAGTGGGACGTCGCGCTGGGGCTGATCATTCGTCTGTGACAGTGTGTTTACGAGCGTACCGGGAGGTTTCTGAAATGCTGTCGAAAGTCGTATTTGTCATCGTGTTGAGCGTCGTGTTCTGGTCCGCCGCCGCTCATGCGGGTGAAGACGCTTATATCGAACTGCTCAAGGAGGACGTGCGCGCGGAGAAGGTTGCGCTCATCACCGAAGTGATGCAGTTCACCGAAGTCGAGGCGGCGAGATTCTGGCCCGTGTACAGAGGGTATGAGCGCCAGCTGAACATGGTCGTCGACGACCGGATCCGTATGATCAAGGACTTCGCGGACCGGTATGGCACCTTCGACGACCGGATGTCCCGCAAGATCGCCGAACAGTCGTTTCGTCTCGAGTCGCGCCGGACCGCTCTCAAGCGGAAGTTCTTTCCACGGTTCGAAAAAGCGGTCGGCGCCAAAACGGCGGCGCAGTTCTTCCAGCTCGAGCGCCAGATCAACCTTCTGGTCGAGCTCCAGATCGCGTCCGAACTGCCCCTGCTCGACTGACGCCTGCTCGCTCACTTGTGCGACAATTTGGCCCTGTCGAGGGCCGTGCGAACGCTTCGCAGCAGATCAATGGGGCTGAAGGGTTTGTTGAGGAAATCGGCGTGTTCGCCCAGCTGGTCGGTCGATCCGATGGTGTCGGCGGCGTAGCCCGAGGCGAAGATCACGAGGGGATTGCGACCTTGCTGGCGGAGGCGCGAAACCATTTCGGGGCCGCCCATCACCGGCATGACCACGTCGCTCAGCACCAGATCTATTTCATCCGCTCTTTCCTGGTAAAGTTCGAGTGCCTCCGCGCCGTTGTGACACAGGTGGACCGTGTAGCCCTGGCCCCTGAGAAGGCGGCGAACCAGCGTGGAGACGGCGTCTTCGTCCTCCACGACGAGAATGGTCTCGCTGCCCCGGTCGACGCTGGTGTCCACATCCGGCTTGTCCTCCGCCGGTATTTCGCGAGTGGCGGGAAACCACACTTCTACTGTGGTGCCTTCCCCAGGTTTGCTGTGGATGGCGACGTCTCCGCCGCTCTGCCGGACGATTCCGTACACGGTGGCCAGGCCCAGGCCGGTCCCTTCTCCCAGCCCCTTGGTCGTAAAAAACGGATCAAACGCCTGTCTCTTCGTTTCTTCATCCATTCCCGTGCCCGTATCGCACACCGTCAGACGGACGTAGTCGCCCGGTTCGAGGCGGAGGGCGCCGTTCGGCACTCCCTCATCGATCGTCCGTGGATCCGCCGTCAGGGTCAGCGTACCGCCGTCCGGCATCGCGTCTCTCGCGTTGGTGGCCAGATTCATGAGCACCTGTTCGATCTGACCGAAGTCGGCCCTGGCCACGACCGGAGTCGGCGAGGGGTGCGTGATGATCTGGATGTTTTCGCCGATGAGCCGGTCGAGGAGCTTGTTCACATCGGAGAGGACGGTATTAAAATCGAGCACGACGGGCCGGAGCACCTGCTTGCGGCTGAAGGCCAGCAGCTGGTGCGTGAGTTCGGCGGCCCGCTCACCCGCCCGGCGGATCTGTCGTGTGAGGTCGAGGAGGTCGGGGTTGTCGCTGAGCTCGTCCTCGAGCAGGTCCGCGTTGCCGTTGATGGCCACGAGCAGGTTGTTAAAGTCGTGGGCGATTCCGCCGGCGAGGTTGCCGATGGCTTCCATTTTATGGGCCTGCCGCAGCTGTGACTCGAGTTGCTTGCGTTCGGTGATGTCGCGCCATACCACGTGGAGTTTGGTCCCATCGGCGTCGGGGACGGGTGTCAGCAGGACCTCGACCGGAAAGACCTCGCCGTCGGCGCGCTTGTGGTCCCATTCGAAACGATGACTGCCGTGCTCGAACGCGATAGCGATCATTTCGTTGGCTTTTTCGAAACTGTCGCGTCCGTCCGGTTGTGTCGGTGGAGAGAGCTCGGAAGGGTGGGTCTCGAGGAGCTCCTGCTTGTCCTGGTAGCGGAGCATGTCGACCGTCGCCCGGTTGCAGTCCACGAACTTGTCGCCGTCGATGATCAGGATGGCGTCGGCCGATTGCTCGAAGAGGGCCCGGTACTGGTCTGTGCGGCGGCGCTCGGTCATGGATCGGTTTCGTCCGTCGCGGGGTTTGGCTGCCGCGGGACGACTCCCTTCTGTACGAGATCAACTGTACCAATCCAGTGGTCGAGATAAAAGCGGCAAGTTGCCGTCGTCCGCAGGGTGTTCCCGGGAAGCCCGGAAGTGGAAACAGGAGCCCTTCACCACTTTTCCCTTGCTTAACTTCCGGTATTCCAGTATGTTCCGCGAAATCAAACCGACCTTCCGTTTGAGATTCCTCCGACGATTCCCGCGTCATTTCTCGGCCCTGGATCCTGTTATCAAGAGCTAACCCGAGCAAAGGCAGTAGTTTACTCGGGGGCACAGCTACGGATTTTTTAAAGACAGGATTATATGAAAGACGTTCAATTTAATAGTCTCAGACTATCGAAACCCATCCTCCAGGCCATTTCCGAAGAGGGCTACAAGACGCCGACCCCTGTCCAGGTGGCGGCGATCCCCCAGGTACTGGCCGGACGCGATCTGATGGCGACGGCCCAGACGGGCACAGGCAAGACGGCGGCGTTTTTGCTGCCGATGCTCCAGCTCCTGAGTGAGCGGCGCGCGCGCGACAAGGGCAAAGGCAAGAGGGGCAAAAAAGGCAGGAACGGTATTCACGCCCTGATTCTCACCCCGACGCGTGAGCTGGCACTCCAGATCGATGCCGCCTTCCGGGCCTACGGGCGGCACCTGCCGTTTCGCACGGCCGTCATCCTGGGCGGAGTACCGCAGGGACGGCAGTTAAAAGCCCTTTCACGGAACCCGGCCATCGTCGTGGCCACACCGGGGCGCCTGCTCGATCTCGCGAACCAGGGCCATATCCGCCTCCATGATGTAGAGACGCTCGTCCTGGATGAGGCGGACCGCATGCTGGACATGGGATTCATCCACGACGTGCGCAAGATTGTGAATTTGACGCCGAAAGACCGCCAGACGCTGCTCTTTTCCGCGACCCTGACCCGGGGCATTGCCGAGCTCGCCAGCGACATGCTCTACGAACCGGCGATGGTGGAAGTGACCCCCGCCGCCACCGTGTCGGGGAAGATCTCGCAGAAAGTTCTTTTCGTCCGGCGAAACGACAAGCTCGCGCTCCTGTCGAGGATCCTCCGGGACGAGTCAACGGGACGCACCCTGGTTTTTACACGCACGAAATACAAGGCCGACCGCATCAAACGAATCCTCGAGCGGGAAGGCATCGCCGCCGATTCGATCCATTCGAACAAGACGCAGAGGGCCCGCGAGCGCACACTCTCCGGATTCGAGCGCGGCAGGATCCGGGTTCTGGTCGCGACGGATATCGTGTCCCGCGGCATCGATGTCGACGGGATCTCTTATGTCATCAACTACGAGATGCCGAACGACGCCGAAAGCTACGTGCACCGTATCGGGCGGACCGCCCGCGCGGGCGCCGACGGAAACGCGTACTCGTTTTGTGATGTGGAGGAACTCTCGATGCTGCGTGCGATCGAAAAACTCACCAAGACCCCGCTGGATGCCCACGAGGACCACCCGTATCACTCGAAGTCCATCGGCTCGCTTCGCTCGCTTCGCGACCGAAGTACTGTGTCGAAACAGCCGGTCGGCGGCCGAAATCGGTCCGGTTCGAGAAGGCGCCGGATTTTTCGGTAGTTGATTGCCCGAGGCGATTACGCGGGAATGCCCGGCAGGTAACGATTCGCCATATCCACTACTTCAAGAGCAGCATTTTCTTCGTGTCGACGTGCCGATCGTGGATTTTCAACCTGGCGAAATAGTGGCCGGCGGGCAGTCCGCGCGCCGGAAAAGCGACCGAGTACGTTCCCCGCTCCTGAACGGCATCGACGAGTGTGCGTACCGCACGTCCACGAACATCGTACACCATCAGCGTTACCCTGGACGATTCCAGTAGCTCGTATTCGATGGATGTCTTCGAGCCAAACGGATTGGGGTGGTTCTGGTGCAACACGGCACACGGTGGCCCGCCGGAGACGGGATCTCCGGTGACCGCCACCACGACGTCGAGGGCGTCGTTGACCAGACGCGTGTGGCTGTAAACCGATGTGTTGTCTTCGGGCAGGTTGACCGGCACTTCCTTTGGTCCCGCTCCGGTGGTGTAGTAAGGCTTGACCCAGCTCTGAAAAACGATGTGGTCGAGGCCGACATTCGTGGCCGCGACCGTATTGACCCACTCCATCGTCTGGTCGTAGTAAGTCCGGTCTGTATACGTGCCCGGTTCCCACAGCTGGCTGTTCCAGTACACATCCGTGATGATCACACCAAACTCGATGCCGCGCGCGTTGAGAAACGACTTCAGTTCGGCGAAATCCGCGGCGAGGTCGATATCGAATCCGAGGCCGATGTACTGGTCGACACGGGGGCCGTTCACGTCGAGGTGCAGAAAAGGAATCGATACCCCTCTCGCCTCCAGCGCGATGATCCACTCCTTGAACATGTCGACGCTGACTTCCGGGTAGAGGTCGATCTGTCCGATGGGGATCGCCGGAAACCAGACCTCCATCTGCTGCAGGTATGCCGCCATGTGATCGGCCAGGACGCCGATCGAATCCACCAGGCAGGGCCGCGGGTCCGTCTGGCCGGTTTGGGTGTAGTAGTAAGCGGGGAGCCACTGGAACATGGGTTCATCCATGGCGAGACAGCGGACGACCCCGCCGTGGGCTTCGACGCTCTGAATCACGTTGATCGATCCGCTGAGCGTGAGCGAATAAACGTGGTTACTCGTCGAACATTCAATCGGGTCGACCGCCATCACCGGGCCCGCGAAGAAGGACTCGATGGCGATGTCGATCCCCCACAGCCCCAGCTTCGCAAACGCGTCGACCGCCACGAAGTTGCCGATGTGATTCGGGCCGCAGGTTTCGGTCGGGATCGTGTCACAGCTCCAGCCGGCGGTCCCCACGTGTCCCGCGTCGAACTTGAACACGTCGACCCTCGACCGGGCCGATTCCCACTGCTGTGGCGCCGAGAACAGGTCCAGCATGTCCACGCTGGCGAGGTTGGGGGTGAACCAGATTTCGCTCTGTTGTGATTGTGGCGATTCGGAATGATTTGTTGCGGGCAGCGCTGCCGCGAGCAGAAAAGTCATGCACAGAGTAATAGTCTTCATGGCGGTGTTGTGACCTCGAGGGTGGGTGGACCGAACGCCATCTCTACCTTGTACCTACTATTTTACTACGTTGGTGACCGACTAACAATGGACGGGAACGATTGTTGCGAATGCCGGAGTGGCCGGTGTGTGCGCAAATTCGCTCCCAGCCGTATTATTTATTTAAAAACAGTGACTTAGGGTGCTTCTGGACGAGGAGATTGCGTCATGAAACGATCAGTTATTCCAGTTCTGGTGGTGGTAATCGGCTTGATTGCTGCCGCTTTCCTGCCCGCGTGGACGTCCGAGGCGCCGACGGCGGAGCAGATCAAGACGATGAAGCGGGACCTGGACAGCAACGAGCGCGAGCTCCAGGATTTCCAGGACCTGCTGGAAACGCTCGCAGATTACGTGCATGTATCGAGTAACAGCGACCGTCGCAGTTCGATCGAGGACATACAGGAATCGATGAAGACGGAGATCCTGCAGATGGAAAAGTTGCTGGGTCAGAGTCGTACCATCATCCGGCACGGTAGTGAGGTCCGGGAATACGACGGAGACGACAAGGATTCGAGCGACCCCGCCTACAGTTCGGACAGGATGGAGGGTGTGATGGAGCTGGGTGACGGGGGCCGCGACCCGGAGCTCTACCGTCTCACCCGCATGCAGGAGCTCTTTGTCGGTTGCAAGCGGATACGGGAAGAGGCCATCAACGGAACCGACTGGGCGATCGACCGTTACCAGAGGAATGCCGCGCAGTTCGCCGGCCTGATGCACGCGGAGATCGTACATGCCAGGACCGTCATACGCGCGAGTATGTCAAAAGCGGGCATGATGAACTAGTCCCCGCTTGTGGGCACAGGAATCAAGGGGCCGCCGGAGTAATCCGGCGGCTCTTTTGGGTTATTAGACCTCATGGTGCACTACTGTTGATGTACTGGTTGACACTCGCCGATATTCTGATGTAATATTCCGCATACAGTGACTGACGCGCCGCCCGGCCGGACGGGTGCAATGCCATATTGCACACCTGCGACTCCATCATCCCGTCCCCGGGATACGACGCGGCGGAAACGCACTTGGGAGAATGCGTGCCCGCTGGTGTTGAGAATCTCCTTCATTACCCGTTCGATAAATTCAGGATCTCTCCTGACCTCTGAAGCTTTGGAGGTGCTCGTTATGAGTGCTCGCAGATCGCGGTTCTGGCGTGGCGGCGTCTCCGGCAGGGTGGCGTTCGCCGTTCTATTTGTATCACTCGTTTTGACATCGGTGCTGCTCTCGGGCGGCACGCAAAAGGCCACCGAGCCGAT
>CBDUWU010000197.1:0-6886 GCA_965371015.1 uncultured bacterium
TACGGGGAATATACGGTCACGAGCGCTCCGTTGTCGTCTTCGGGCGGGGTGATCATCGCACAGGTGCTGCAGATGCTCGAACGCCACGAAGCGGGTGGTCTCGAATATGGATCGGCGGAGTATGTCCACCTGGTGAGCGAGGCAGAAAAGGTGGCATTCCGCTCACGCGCGCTGTACCTGGGGGACACTGACTTTTATCCGAGTCCGTGGGCGGAGCTGATCGCTCCGGCCACCACGGCCCGGCTGGCGTCGTTGATTTCACCGGAAACCAGATTGAAGGTGGATTCGCTGGAGGCGGCCGTCCTGCTGGAATCGGAGCAGACGACACACTACTCGATAGTGGACCGGTGGGGCAACGCGGCGGCGAACACGTACACGCTGAACGGCTCGTATGGATCGGGAGTCGTCGTCACGGGAGCGGGGTTTCTGATGAATAACGAGATGGACGACTTTGCCATCAAGCCGGGGTACCCGAACCTCTACGGCCTGGTGGGGAGCGAGGCCAACGCGATCGAACCGGGGAAGCGGATGCTGAGCTCGATGTCGCCGACGTTTGTCGACGGGCCGGACGGATTCTTTATGGTCCTGGGTTCTCCGGGTGGATCGAGAATCCCGACGGCGGTCCTGCAGGTGATCCTCAATGTGGTCGACCACGGTATGCCGCTCTGCGACGCGGTTTCGGCGGGCCGGTTCCACGAACAGTATCTCCCCGACCGCATCTTCATCGAGAATGGAGCTATCGAGCCAGCCACCATTGACGGGCTCTTGAACCTCGGGCACCGTATCGAGATACGCCGGCCCATGGGCGAGGTCCAGGCGATCCTCGTCCGCGACGGGAGCCTGACCGGTGCCAGCGACCCCCGCGGCGACGGCCGCGCCATCGGACATTGATCGTCGATCAGGGGTGGGACTTGGAATGCAGCTCGATCTGCTCGACGCAGCGGTCGTGGGCTTTGGGTGGTGGATCGAGCGAGAGACATTTCTGGAGCGCCGCCAGGCCCTCCTCGATCCGGCCCTGGGCGATCGACACCTCTCCATAATAGAACCAGTAGATCGCTTCTTCCGGAATGTACTTCGTGCCGTCCCGGGCGACGTCCAGCAACTCCTCATAGTTCTTGTCGTGCTCGAGCAGCGACACCAGGTAGAACCGTGACTTGTGATACTCCGGGTGCCGGCTCACCGTCTCGCGCATCAGTTCGAGCGTCTCTTCGCCCCGACCCTGCTCGTTGTAATACATCGCGAGACGCACGTACTGGCGCGGATTGTGGGAGATGTCGCAGGCGATCTCCATCATTTCGGTTGCCTTATCAATCATTCGATTGTCGTAGTAGAAGATCGAGAGATTCTCGTAGGCGTAGGACGCGTGCGTCTGGTCGTACTCCAGGATCCGTTCGAACCGGGCCGTCGATCGGGCCGGCGAGGCGTTGATACCCACCCACGCGACCGTGAGTACTGCGCATATCGCGATGGCCGGCACCGTGAACGCCGCCGCCGCGTCCGTCATTTTTGTCGTGCGGAAGAAGCGGTTGACGATGAGCAGCGCCAGCGGTACCAGTCCCAGAGACGTCATCGTGAACAGGTCCCAGTCGCGGGCCATCCCGATTTCCGGCTTGAACAGAAACAGGTACACGAAGCACGGCACCAGAATCAGAAAAACAAAATGCCACTCCGCCGTCATTGCGAACCAGCCCTGCGCGCCGGACGGGCCCTGCGTCGCCCGATGGTCTTTCTTCAGCGAACGGTTGAGCCACGCCATCGCCGCGAACAACGGCAGAATCGGCATCAGCATCAGCGCTTCGTTTAACACATCCGCCAGGTGAATCGGCGAGAACAATCCGTACGACTGCTCGTCGCCGCGAAGCGGCAGGTAAAAGTCACCGAATCCCACGAACCCGGCTGCTGCCGCTATTGCGATTGTGAACAAAGTCAGCGCCGGTCCAGCGTAGCGCTCGATCGACGTGCGCCGCCCCCGCATCGAGTGCCACAGGATCAGGTAGACGAGCGAGGGGCCGAACAGAACCGCCTGGATGTGCGTGTAGAACGAAATTATGAACAGTACGATCGCCAGCCATAACCGCTTTTGTCCGTGGATCACGAAGAAGCCCGCGAGGACATACAGGAGTCCCGTAAAAACCAGCGGCGCGTAATTCTCGATGTATCCGAAGAATAACTGGTTCGTCGTCGAAAACACGGCGAGCACGAGGAGCCACAAGCGGACCTCCGGCGAGAACGGTCCCTTGCGCAACAGGATCAGGATCACGTAGATAAAAAACGCGCCCAGCATGCTGACGAAGAGGCGGATACTCCAGACGGGTCCCCTTTCAAAAGCGGCGTCGGCCGCCTTCGCCGCGCCATAGAACATCAGCGTGGCGCCAGGCGCGATGCGCTCCTCGGTCACGATCGCTCTGGTGCTGCGCATGATCACGGTGTCGTTTCCTTCCCAGGCCGCCTCGTAACTCTGTGCAATCAGCTGACCGTCACCGAGCAGGTTGGTGGAGGTCTGGAAGACGGTGAACAGGACAACCGAACCGACGGCGGCCGCCGTCAGCACCATATCGACACGCGGGCCGCCGTGCTTGATCGCGCGGGACAACTCTTGCATGCCGGCGTACAGAGGGCGGGCCACGGCGGGAAGAAATGTGGCGGCGATCAGCGCCAGGGCGATCGCGCGGACCGGGAACGGATAGAACGACAGGTGGTTGATGCCCCAGAGTTGGGCCCGCGGCAGAAAAGCCGCCACGGCGACCAGGGCGAATACCGCCAGCGTCGAAACGACGAGGAAGCCGGCCAGCCGGCGTTCGTCGCGAGCGGGCTCTTTCGGAGCTTGCCCGGAGGGGACGGGTTCTCTGTGCTTTTTTTTACGCGACATGGGATGGAACTAGTTCGAATTCGGCCGGTTCCTGCCGGCCTGGTCCGTCTGCCGTTTCATTTCCTGTACCATGGCGGCCGGCGGATCAAGTCTACTACACGTTTCGAACGCTTTTAAACCCTCTTCCGTCATCCCCTTGGCGAGGTAGGCGTTGCCCAGAAAGAAATGGTACTCCGGTTTGCGGGGCGAGTACTGGATACCCAGCAGGCTCTCGTGGATCATCTCTTCGACCAGGTCCTGTCGCGCCAGCAGTGGTAGCAGGAGCAGTCGGGCGTCGTCGTCATCCGGTCTCACGGCAAGATAAAGCCTCAGTGATTTCAACGCGCCCGCCATGTCTCCGTTTTCCACGTAGACACGGGCGAGCTTGTGGAGGAAACGGGGATTGTGTGACGATTCGTACGCCGCGTGCAGTGCGTTGATCTGGCGGGTGTACTGGAAGTTGTCCTCGAAATGACGGGCCAGGGATTCGAACGCGTAACCGGGATTGGTGAGGTCGTATCCCAGGATCGCACGGTAACGGGCCACCGACCGTTCCGGGTCGGCGTTGACGCCGACCCACGAGAATACCATTGCAGCGGCCAGTATCACCGCCGGCGCGGCGATCGCCGCCGACCGGCGGGACGGCGCCCCGCGTGAGATGTGTTGAATGAGAATGGCCAGGCCGGGGGTGGACAGGCCAAACACCGCAAAACAAAACAGGTCCCAGTCCCTGGCCATGCCCAGTTCGGGTTTGAACAGCAGCAGGAACAGGACGGCGGGAACTGCGAGTGTCCACGAAAGCGCGGGCAGGACACTCCGGTCCGCTCCGTCGCCGGGACCGCGTGTTATCCGGTCGCGTAGAATCAGCACGGCAAATAACAGCCACATCGGGCAGAGGAGCAGTACCTGGTTGATAACGTCGAGCAGGTGCGCCCCCGAGAATACGCCGTACCCTCCGTCCGGGCCGATCAGCGGCAGGAAAAACGCTCCGGCGGCCGGGACGAAGCGGAGACCTGCCGCGGCGGCCAGGGCCAGGATGGCCGTACCGGCGGCGGTGGGACCGGCGCGCAGAGGTGCGCGTTTGAAAACGGAGATCCAGACAACGAGCCAGAGGTACGAGGGCAACAACAGCAACGTCTGCACGTGCAACAGCGTTCCGGCGAGGAGGAGCACTCCCGGCTTCCACATTTGTGTTTGTCCCGTCGCGGCACGGGCGGCCGTGAACACGTATATCGCTCCCAGACCGATCGCCAGCGTGTAATGCTCGATGTAGCCGAAGAACAACTGGATGGCGCCGGTAAACAGCGCCAGCGCGAGCACCGTCAGTTTGGCGCCGTCGGGCCAGTCGAGCCGGCGGACGGCTGCCAGCGCCGCCACCACGATCGCCGCCCCGACCGCGCAGTTCAGGAGCCAGATGCCGCCGGACGGGGAAGCGCCGAAACGGCCCGCCGCCAGGGACGCCGCGAAGTTGAGGAGTTCGGTCGCCGGATAAATGCGCTCGTGCGTGGTAACCACGTCGAAGTATCCGGAAATTCCCAGTTCGTTTTCGGCGGCGTTGCGAAAGTTGTTGAGGATGTAATAACCGTCGCCGAGCAGCTTCGTGGACGCGCGGTACGCGGCAAACGTGACGAACGTCACAACTCCGGACAGGGCGATCGCGTTGATGCCGGACTGTAGCCCGCGAAAATACGGGCGGGTGATCCAGAGGATGCCTCGCCATGTCGCCGTCGCCAGCGGCGGTACCAGGAGCAGCCCCGAGACGATGAGGATCCCCAGGCGGACCGGTTGGGTGTGAAACGCCAGGTGGTTCAGTCCCCACAACCGATTTTCCGGCATGAACGACGCCGCGGCAAACACGGCGAAGGTTGCCGCCACCGCCAGCCAGCTCAGCCAGAACCACAGGGTGGAATTCTTCGAGTCGCTCATTGCATTCATTCGCAGTATAATAACATACGGCCCGCGTCCGGCGGGCCCGGGAAGGAGCAGAGACGGTTTGAACCCGGTACTTCTCTACGACGGCCGGTGTGGATTATGCAGCTCGATCGTCAGATTCGTTCTCGACCACGAGCGCGAACACACACTGCGGTTCGCCGCCCGGGACGGCGACACGGCCAGCCGTATACTATTGCAATATAACGAGATAACAAATATCGACTCCGTCGTGTGGGTCGAGTGCGACGCGGCCGGCGAACCGCTCGAGGTGCTGGTGCGCTCGACGGCCGCCTTGAGGCTGGCCCGTTACCTCGGAGGGCCGTGGCGGCTGCTCGCCGTCCTGCGCCTGATTCCCGTCGCACTGCGCGACCGGGTCTACGACGCCGTTGCCCGCAACCGCCACCGGATCGCCCCCGCGGAAAGCTGCCTGGTCCCCGACGGGGAAACCAGGCAGCGGTTCCTGGACTGAAATCGGTGCCGGTTCGTTTCCGGCCTACTTCAGGAATTTTTCCGACTCGTATATCAGCTCGATGTCCGTCGGGATCTTGTTCATTCGGGCGAGCTGTTCCTCGACCTCGGGTACCATCCGGCCGTACTTGTCGATGAACGCCTCGGCGGCGGCGTAGTCACCCAGCGCCTGGATCATGCACAGTTCGTTCGTCATCGAGCGGACAGCCCCGGGCATCTTGTCGAGGTTTGCGCGGAGACGTCCGGTGCCGTCGACGACCTCGATCGCGCCCTTTTCCCTCATGTAGTTGAACTCCATCATGTTGGCCTTGCCGTGGGCGCTGGTCGCGCCGAAGCGGATCGCGCGAAAGAAACCGGGGAGGAAGTTCACGTACGCCTTCATCTCGTGCTCTTTGGAGTAGTAGCCCTGCTCCACCAGGTACGCGGTGTTGTACAGCCCCATGATGTCGGCCTTGGCTTCTTCGATCGCCGAGTAGAGCGTCTTGAGCTGCTTGTTGACCGTCGTTCTGGTGCCGTCGGCGAGCGTGATGTCGCCCGGCCCCAGGCCGTGTGAGAGCTCGTGCAGGAGCACGTTGCTGAAGAAAATGTCAAATTCGATCATATCGCGCTGCGACTCGTCGAGCACCATGTCGGCGATCGGCACCAGGATCTGGTCGAACTTGGCGCGGTTGAAATTCGTGAGCATCACCTTCTTGCTGCCCTTGGCCGCGCGAACACGTTCGTCGTTCGGCAGGTTGAAGGCGATCGTCTGAACGCCCGACTTGCTGTCGCCGCCTACGAAAACGACGTCGACGACGCTGATCGGCGACTCGCTGCCGCGAGAGAGGTTCTTGTGGTCGTCGGGGATGGGCAGGTTGCGTTCCATGCCGGGCAGGAAGTCCTTGAGATCGGCCAGACGCTGGCTGTCGGCGGGATTTCTCACGGCGATAAACGCCTCGAAGGCCGCCTTGTATCCGAAGAGGTTGTCTTCGTATACCTCGTAAGGACCAATAGTGACGTCGATGATGTTGTCGCGGACATCCATCCAGTCCATATCGCTCTGGAAATAGTCGTTGGTTGCGAATGCGGCCGCGCGGCTGCGCAGAAAAGTGGCCAGCGTCGTATAGTCGATAAATTCGCCGAACTGGGTGGCGTTGGACGGGTTCGTCAGTATGTCGGCCGCTTCGTTCATCAAAGCGGCGGCTTTGTCGAGCAGCGCCTTGTATTCGGTGCTGTATGGCACCGCGGTCAGTCCGCCACCCTCGCGCCGTATACACGTGAAGTAGTCGCGGAACGCACCGGCGTCTTCGGGGTGACTCGCGATCCACTCGTCGAATTGGGCCGTCGTCAGTCCCTCGGGGTAGAAGTTGGCTCCCGGCGGCTTGGGCAGCGAGCCGATGAACGGCGCATCCTCGTCGAGCCGGTCCCAGGGACCGAAGTTGATGCGGAAGAAGTGGTGGAGGCCGGCCATCAGTTTGCCGTCGGAGCCGTCTTTCTTCGCGCTTTTCGCGAGAAGGTCACGCATTTCCACGTTGCCCGACCAGACCTGGCGCAGAAAAATCTCGTCCATGATACCGCCGGCCTGGACCAGTTTGACGAGGGCACCCATCTCGGGCTGTGACAGCACCGACTTGTCGACCGGTATCTCGACCCGGGCGT
>CBDUWU010000198.1:0-6873 GCA_965371015.1 uncultured bacterium
TGGCCGCCATCGTCTTGACGTAGAGCACCAGGCTCACGATGAACACCAGCCCCGCACCCATCCAGTACACGCGATTGCGTACCTGCCTGTCGACGGCGTCGGCGGAGGGAAAATTCTGTGGAGTCTGTCCGTTAATCTTTGCCATTAGTTACGTGGTGCGGAGTGTTGCTGTTTGTATGTCGTTACGGACTCGAAGTTCCGGATTGTTGCCACCGTCAATACTCGTCGGGCTTCTTGATCAGCGAAAACGCGTACTTGCCCGGCCCGGTCAGATAGAGGCCGGCGTACACGCATAGCAGCTCGATGGCGTGCGACGCCCCGCCCCAGCCGGCGGCCGGGCTCTCGGCCGGCATGTTGAGGTGGGTAATGATCGCCACGAACATGGTAAACCCCAGCATCAGAAGGGCCGGGCGGAACAGCACGCCCAGCACGATCAGTATGGAGCAGATGAATTCGGCGAACATGGCCATGAAGCCCCAGAACACCGGCGCGAAACCGAGGCCGAGGTTCCCCATACTGGCGCCCAGGCCCGCCCACATATCCGGCCCGCCCACCAGTTTGTCATAGCCCTGGAACACGATCATGCTCATACCGACGCCGAGCCGGATTACGAGCAACCCGAAGTTACGATTGACGGGACTGTGGGAAAACAGCTTGAACATGGAACAAAACCCCCGCGAAGTGGTTGGAAATCCAGCGGATACGCTGCACACGCTTCGCGCACTGCGCACACTTCATGCACTACGCACACTTCGACGCAGACCATATCACAGACGGCCCGGGGGTGCCAGTGCTGTCAACGGGTTACCGGATCAGGGTCATCTTGAGGATCTGCCGGGCCGAGCCCTGGCGGAGTTCGGAGAAATAGACTCCCGACGACACCCCGGCACCACTTTCGTCGGTACCGTCCCACACGACGCTGTGCGGACCTCTCGTGTACCATCGGTCGCGCAGCACCTTCACCAGCTGCCCGCGCACGTTGAAGATTTTGAGTGTGGCGTTTCCATCGGAGGGAAGATAGAACGGGATCCACGTCGTCGGGTTGAAGGGGTTGGGGAAGTTGGGGTCGAGGAGCAACGCCGGAGCCCTCAGACCGTCGGCCATCTCGGTCACACCGACGGCGACGTTCAAGGCGTTGAGGATACGGAGCTTGCCGTGCCCCCACGTCTCGTTGGGGACGAGCCCGGTAAACGTGTCCGCCCGGGACCCCTGCTTGATGAGGTGTTCGACCTGCCCGGCGACGATACCGGGAAACGCCTGCAGCACGAGCGCGGCGGCGGCGGCCACGTGCGGTCCGGCGGCGCTGGTACCGCTGAACTGCCGGTACGATCCGAGCTGGTAACCGCCTCCGTCGGTATGCGAGCGGGATGTGTATACGTCGTAGTTGCCCGGCGAACAGACATCGAGCTGGCTGTGGCCGTCGATTCGTTGTCCGCGCCCGCTGAACTCGCTGATGGCTCCGGCGTCGACGGGTCCCATGACGTTGTCGCCGCTGTAACTCTCGAATCCGCGCGTGGAGTACGAACCGTTGACGAGCGAGTAATCCGCCGTGGCGGGCAATGTGACGTTTCTGGTGTTGGACACGTAGTTCTCGAACCCTGCGCCACCGGACCACGACGTCACCTCGTCGGCGACGTTACTGATCACTTCGATCGTCTGGTGCGACTTGTTGACGACCTTCAACTTCCACCGGCCAATGACGTGCTGGTTGATCAGCTTTTCGATGTAGATGTCGAGCTTCTTGGTGGAGCGGTCGCTGGTGGCGAAGTCGACCCACACATAATAAAAGTCGGGAAGCTGCTCACCGGCGACGAGGGTTACCTCGGTCCCCAGCGGCGTCTCGAGGCGGAACTCGAGAAAATCCATCGCTTCGCGCCACAGCGTTGTCCCCCAAAACGCCGTCAGAATGCCGTCGTTGGGCGGCGCTACGATCGTCAGGGTGATGGAATCCATCGGCGGAACGGCGGCAACGGCGTGCTTGGTACCCCGCGCGAGGTTGCCCGATGGCGTGATCTGGACGGTCGTCTGGTGTTCGATGCTGACGAGTTCCTCGTCCAGCGAAGATCCGTCGAGAAATTCGTAAATAAAACTGCCGAATTCGTAGAGCATCGCGTCGGCGCCCATCGATCGCGCCCACGGAATCAGGAGCGAAAGCGGAACGTCGGAGAACACCTCGCCGGCCAGGATCTCCACGTCCGGAGCGATGCCGGCAAAGCGGTGGCGGCGGGCCGTATTGCCGGCCAGTATCCCGCAAACGGCCGTCCCGTGGCCGCTGACGTCGATATCGGTGTCGATGACGTCGGACGCCGCGCTGCCTCGCCACGGCCCCCGTGTTCATCGACCCGGCAACCTTGCACGTACCCAGCGCGACGACTTTTTCACCCAGGTCGAGCTTGTCGTTATGGTTGTCGTCGAGCGCGATGAAGTATGGCTCGCCAAAAGTCGGATCGCTTTCGGTAAATCCACTGCCGGGTCCGTAGTCGCGGATCAGGTTGTTGTTGAGGTCGACGTAAAGCCAGTCCCACGACGCCTGGTAGATCAGGTCGGCGTTGGAACGGTCGGAAGTGCCGAACACGTGGGCGTAATCCATGATCCAGCCGTCGGTGTAGTAAAGGTTTTCGCCCGACTCGACTGTACCGCTCCCGTTGAGGTCGATGGCGTCGATACCCGGAGTAAACAACCCGTTCGAATCGGCGTCGAACCAGTCGAGTGTGTCACCGTCGGCGTAAAAAAACGAAGGATGAAATATGTCGATTCCGCTGTCGAAATCGGCGATACGCATCCCCCGGCCCGTGACCGGGTAGCCCAGCGGGTCGTCGGTGTCCCACACCTGGTCGGCCTCGATCTCGGGTCCGCTGACGTCGAGCGCCGGCAGCATCACCGGCCGCCACTGGCTCTCCACTCGCACCACTTCCGATCCGGCGACAAACTCGTCGACGAAGTCCCACAGAACACGTACGGGATAAATCGCCCGCGTTCTCGCCGGCTCACCTTCTATATAGTAGAAGGACACACCCGAAGCTTCGTATGAGGCCACTTCCCCGGCGGACAGAACGTGGTCGAATTTCACCGTGACCACCGCATGATCGGCAGCGAGCGCGGACGCGAGTCTTTTCTGTGGTTCGAGCTTTGACGGTGGGCGCTCCCTCAGTGTCTCGAGGAGCTTCAGCGAAGAGTTGACCTTGTCCCCACCTGCCAGCGAGGGAACAGCAATAACGAGAATCAGCAGAACGATTCCGACCGGGGGGCGGTACTTCATCGGAGTGGTTTCCTTTCCATTAATGTAAATTTAAAGCCCCGGTCGTCCGATAGCCAGCCTGTCGGTCAGAAAAAATCCGACTGCCGGCCACCGCTTGACGCAAGAATAAGGATATGTTAACATTCATTAACAGTTTGCATTGTTGCGTCTTGACGGGTCATCTCCATAATTTCCTCTTCCGCTGCCTTCCCGTCGGCTCAACATGCGTATGGCCGGCGATCCGCCGGGATCGTACGGATGGCGCAAGCCGGTCACTGCAACGGTAACGCCCGAACGGAAGAGAGATATCATGCCGTCCCGCGGAACAGGATCGAAACGGGCCTCCCGAAAACACCCCGGATCAGACGCGAAAACCCGCACCAGGGAAAATAGTGTGCCCGGCGGGTCCTCCGACGACAAGCTCGGGACGATGTTCCAGACGCTGGTCAAAAACGTGTTCGGCGTCATCACGGTAACGGCACCGGACGGTACGGTGCAGTACGTCACCCCCTCTCTCAAGCGCGTCCTCGGATACGACCCGATCGACGTGTTCGGCAAGAAGGCGTACGACTTCTTTCACGCCGAAGACGTCAAGCTGGTGAAGCACACGATGAAGTCGGTGGAGGCCTCGGGGACGGGCAGCGATCCCTTCGACATCCGCGCCCGACACGGGGACGGAAGTTTCCGGATCTGCCAGACCGTCATACAAAAACTTACCGACGGGCTTGCGTTCAGCTTCCACGACGTCACGGCTCAGCGCCGCGCCGAAGAGGCCCTGCGACGCTCGGAAGAACGGTACCGCAAAGCGTTCCGCAGCAGCCCCGATTCGATCACCATCAGCGAGATGTCGACGGGCAGGTTCATCGAGGTGAACGAGGGTTTCGTCAAGATGGCGGGTTATACGCACGATGAAGTCATCGGCAAAACCTCCCTCGATATCGGCCTCTGGAGGGACCCCGAAGTCAGGGCGAACATCGTTCGCAAACTCAAACGCGACGGGATGGTACGTAACCACGAAGCCGACTTCGTCACCCGCGACGGGGATGTGATCCACTGTCTCGTTTCTTCCGAGCACTTCGAGCTCGACAAGAAGCGTTGTATCGTCGTGATCGCACGGGATATTACCGAGCGGAAACAATACGAAGAAAAACTCGAGCGAACGAGTTTTGAACTCGACCGCGAACACCAGGAACTGACCGAAAAAAACATCGCCCTCAAGCAGATCCTCGATCACATCGAGCAGGAAAAAATCGAATTTCGCAAGGAGACGAGTGCGCGAATCGAGACGGTACTGAAGCCGGTCATCGACAAGCTCAAGTCGGGCGCAGGCAAGCTCAACAACAAAGATATCGTCCAGCTCGAGAACGGGATCAACAGCATCGTGGGTGCCGACGTCGACAGCTTCCAGGAAAACCTCACAAAACTCACGCCGCGCGAACTCGACATCTGCGACCTGATCAAAAAAGGCTACTCCTCCAAGGAGATCGCCGCCTTTCTGACCGTGTCCGTCCAGACGGTACACAAACACCGGCAGCTGATACGTCGAAAGCTCCAGATCAATAACCAGGACGTAAATCTCGCCGCCTACCTGCGCCTGCGGTGACGGTTCCACAAACGCCCCCCGGGCTGTCCTGTTTTCACTACTTACCCAATTCCTACCCACTTATCCCCCATTGAGTAGTCAACGTTTATGCGGGAATATTATATGTCGGTGAATTTGCGCCGGCATCACAACTGGACCTGTCGCAATGGGCTGGAGAAAAACCACGGTATTACTGGTCGATCCCGACGACGGCTTCGCGGGACGGGCCGGCCGCGCGTTCGACAACTCGAACGGATGCGCGGTTCTTTCCCGCGCCCATACGCTGGCGGAAGCGCGCGCCCGGATGGCGGCGGCTCCCCCCGATATCGTGATCGCGGACATCCACCTGCCGGATGGGCCGGCGACAGATCTGGTCGGTTCAAACGGCGACAAGTCGGAGTACCCGCTTATCGTTCTTATCGAGGAGGGCCGCGAGGGCGACGGCGCCGCGGCCGTCGAAGCGGGTGCCATGGATTTTCTGGTCAAGAATGGCTCGATTCCGGGCGACCTGCCCCGCGCCGCCTTGCGGGCGGTGCGCGAATGGACGTACATCCTGGCGAGGGAGAGAGCGGAAAAAACCATCCTGCAACTGCGCGCCCGGGTCACCCAGTTCCAGCGCCTCGTGACGAGCGGTCTGATGGACCGCGACGTCGCCCACGACATCGAGAATCTGCTGACACCGATTCTCGGATATGCCGAAACCGCCCTCGAGATGATCCCACCGCGCGGACAGGCGCGCGGATACGCGCGCGGAGAGGTGGACCACGTGGTCAAGGTCGCAAAAGTCGCCAAGGATCTCGTGCGCGATGCCCTGGAGCGAAGCAAAAACGGCGGAGAACCCCGTAAGCCGATCGACGTGGCCGCGGTCGTGGAGGAAGTACTCGAGTTGTTGCGACCCGTGGCGCCCCCCGGGATCGAGATCCGTGCGCGCCGCTCCTGCACCGGCGCGGCCGTCGCCGCCAACCGGACCCAACTGCACCGCGTCGTCATGAGCCTGTGCATGAATGCTTTCGAAGCGATGCGGTCAAGCGGCGGCGTTCTTCAGGTCGACATTGACCTGGCCGGAGGCCCCGACCGCCCCGGCGACGAGTTCGTGAGTATCGTCGTGACGGACACCGGGCGCGGAATGCCCCCCCGGATATCGTCGCGCATCTTCGACCCGTTCTTTACCACCAAACCCGCGGGTGAGGGGCTTGGTCTGGGATTGCCCCTCGCCCGCGAAATCGTCAACGCACACGGCGGGACGATAGCGGTGGAGAGCTCGCCGGGCAAGGGGTCGATCTTCCAGGTGCTCCTCCCCCGGTTCGACGCCGGCGACTCGGCCGCCGACTGCGCGCCGGGCCACGCGACGGTTATTCTCTGACACTCTCGCCTGTACCACACACCGCACCAGCAAAAAAAAGACCCGCTCAAAGAGCGGGCCTTTTTTAAAATCAGGACGACGGGACTGTTGATGCGTCAGCAAAGATGTAAACTCGGGACACAGTTGCGTCTTGGGTGCCGGTTGCGAATCCCGCCGTCCATCCAGCAGCAGTGACTGCAGATCGCACACCCAATATCGACTATATCCTCCCTGTCTACAATAAGAGTTAATTGAGTAGATATTGGTAATGCTCCGAACCACCGGGCCGCCACCATCGCGATATTTACTTCAATAACAACATCTTACGTGTAATAGTCCGATTGCCCGCCTTCAACCGGTAAAAATAGGTACCCGAGGCAACCTGCGTCCCCCGCTCGTTTGTGCCGTCCCAGCGCACGCTGTGCCTCCCCTGGATCATATTGCCGTCGAGCAGCGTCCTCACCCTCCCCCCCCGCACGTCGAAGACATCGACGCGAACACGGGAGTCGCCCGGAAGGACGAATGAAATGCTCGTGGAGGGATTGAACGGATTGGGTGCATTCTGTTCGAGTTGGAGGATCGTCGCCGTGGCACGGACCGTTCTCGAAAGCCAGGCCGCTTCACTGCCGTCCTCGCGCAGGACGACGAGTGTGTACCGGTACCACGTTCCCGCGTCGACAGATTCATCGCGGATCGAGCGCGTCGACGGTG
>CBDUWU010000199.1:0-6859 GCA_965371015.1 uncultured bacterium
GGTCGGACCGCATGTTCAGCACAATCAACGCGATCAGGACGACGGCGCCGGCGGCGATGAGAATGATTTTTTTCACGATCAGCTCCTGTTATTTACTCCGGGTCGCCGGATGGCGTCTGTTGAGCGGCCGTGTCGGCCGCAGCGGGATGCGCGGAATCGCTCTCGACCTTGCCGTCGCGCAGCCGGACCCGCCGGCGGGCGTGCGCGGCCACCGTCTCGTCGTGGGTAACTACGATCAGTGTGTTTCCCTGGCTGTTGAGCATCTCGAACACCGCCATGATCTCCTCGCCGGACTTCGAATCGAGGTTACCGGTGGGTTCGTCGGCGAGAATTAGCGACGGCTCGTTGACGAGGGCCCGGGCGATGGCGACGCGCTGCCGCTGCCCGCCCGAGAGTTCGTTGGGGCGGTGCGACGCCCGGTCCGACAGGCCCACGGTTTCGAGCGACTTCCACACGCGCTCCTTGCGGCGCTTGCCGTCCACCGCTCCGTAGATCAGGGGCAGTTCGACGTTCTCGAACGCGGATGCCCTGGGTAATAAATTGAAGGTCTGGAAGACGAATCCGATTTCCTTGTTGCGGATATAGGCGAGAGTGTCGTCGCCGAGGCGGGTGACGTTCTCTCCATTGAGTTCATAGCTGCCGGACGTGGGGGTGTCGAGACAACCTATAATATTCATAAAGGTGGTCTTGCCGGATCCGGACGGGCCCATGAGGGCGAGGTATTCGTTGCGGCGCACGTCGAGATCGGCGCCGGCAAGGGCGTGTACGGTGTGGGTGCCCATCTGGTACACCCTGGTGATCTCGCGCATCCGGATCAACATGTGGCGAGCATAACACTTACCCTCTCTCTCCAGCAAGCCACGTGAGCCCGCATGTGTCACCGTCCGCGTCGAAGCGTCCGCGCTGCGCAACTCGCCGTCAACCCCCGCGCTTTGGCCCTTTAGGGTGCCTGGGTGTGCGGCCCGCCCGTTGCACCCACGGCGGTAGAGTGCGGCCGGGCACGGGGGAGGAGAGAGACAGAAAGGCCGCGCTGTTGCCAGCGCGGCCTTACGTGCCAGGTAGGGGGATCAGAGATCAATCAGTCGGTCCGGATCGGGCGGCCCGTGGCGCGCTGCAGGTCCGCGCGGTTGACCAGATAGTCGATCTGGGCTTCGATCAGCGACGCGCTCGCTTCTGTGAGCGACGCGCTCGCCTGGATGGTCTCCAGGATAGTACCCGCGCCCACACGGTAGCGTTCCTCCGCCAGCCGGACATTTTCCTGCGCATATGTGACCGTCTCCGACGCCAGGTCGAGCCGTTCGCGCGCCTGGTTAATATTCAGCACGATCTGCTGCACGTCGAGGACCGCGTCGAGTTCCGCCTGCTGAAGGTTGTATTCCGCGATCCGGGTGGTCGCTTCCGCGTTGAGAACGTTCGATTTCGTGAGGAATCGGTCGAAGATGTTCCAGTTCAGCCCCAACCCCACGGACCAGAAGTAGTTCTCCTCGAACATCGCCACGAAATCCGTCCATTCACGCGTGTTCCACGAATAGCTGTAGTTGGCCGACAGGTCCGGATACCGGGCGTCCTTCAGAGCCGAAACATTGCTGTTCGCCGCCAGAACGCGTTCCTTGCTTCCCAGGAGATCGGCCCGGTTCACCCTCATAAACTCGATCTCGGCCTGGAAGTCCACGTCCTGCGGCAGGATTACCACCGAGTCGTCGAGATCCAGAGTCGACTTCATCGGCAGCTCCAGCCGCGAGAGCAGCCGAGCCTCGGCCAGTTCCAGCGAGTTCTCCGCGTTCAGAAGCTGTAATTCGCTGTTGGCCAGCGTCACCCTCGCCTGCAGAAAGTCCGCTTTGGTCCGCGACCCGATCTTGTAGAACGCCTCGACCTGTTCGAGATTGCGCTCGTTCAGGTTGACATCCTCTTCGCGCACCTTACGCAACTTGATCCAGCGCACCAGTTCGTAGTACTCGCGGATGACAACCGCTTTGATGAAGTCCTTCTGATACTCCAGGTCGTATCCGGCCGCCGCCGCCGAATGCTTCGACTGTTGCAGCCGCCGGTAATTCGACCCCCAGTTGAACAGCGTCATGCCGCCGCCGACTGACAACGCGTAAATATCGTACTGCGAGCCATCGACCGGAATCGGACGGCCCTGGGCATCGACAATGACGCCGGAAGTCGGACCGGCAAAGTTGCGGCCGACACGAAACGACATCGCGGCGTTGGGGAGAAACCCGCCGTACGCCTGAAGAACCTGCGTGCGCGACGCAGTCATGCTCTCCCTCGAGATCCCCACCGCCGGGGATACGTCGAGTGCGATATCTATACAGGTCTCGAGCGTGTACTTCTGCGCGCGCGCCGGCACTACTACGGCCGACTGAACGAACAGAAACAACAACAATACCGATAACAAAAGAAAACGGCGTTTCATACTCCACCTTCCCTGGCGTGGTTGGGTGCGTAACTCACGTAAAGACGCAAATTTGTAAATATCGTATTGAAGAATATACGACGGTAAGCGCAATTTGTTGCGATTATAAGCGGTTGGCGACCAGAGTGGAAGAAAATTGACGGCCGGAGGACAAATACCCTCCGGCCGTCGTAAAATATGGAGTTACAGCACCAGCCGGGAGCCGGCACCGGGCTACCTAGTTGGTCAACTGGAACTGGAACGGGATCATGACGTGCGCCCTGACCGCGATCGTCCTCTGCTTGGCGGGCCGGAACCTGCACTTCCTGGCAGCCGACAGCGCGGCACGCTCCATCGCGGGGGTGACATCCGACTGGAGCACCTCCGCCGAAACCACCTTGCCCTGCTCGTCCACAAGGACCTTGATCGCCACCGTCCCCTCGATACCGGCGTCTCTCGCCAGCGGTGGATAGTCCGGTTGCTCGAAATATATCAACTGCGGCGCCTCGTCGAACGCGAGGAACACGTCCCCACCTCCCGACGACGGCGGCGGTGGCGGCGGCATATCCTCGAAACTGTCGAATGTGGTCGGCGCCATATCGGCGTCGGTGTCCTCGTCTCCCGCGGCGGCCTCGACCGGCACCTGGGGCAGCGCAATTTCTTTCGGGGGTGGCGGGATGTTGATCTGCGGAGGCAGATCGACCACCTCGAATGTCTCTTCCTTGAGCTTGTAAGGCTTGAAAGTGAACTCGGGAGAAAGAACGAAGGCGGCGATATGAAGCAAGATCGCCCACAGCAACGCGCTTCGAAGGGTCCGGTAGTACCCGGCCTTGAACTTCGTGTTGGCCGTCATGGAGTGAGCGGTAGCGATCTCTGTTGATGTCGTCATCATGCCCTACCTTCGCCTGCTCGGCATTGACGCCGACTCGGGGTCGCTCGTAAACGACACGCGGACCGCGTTTGCCTTTTTGAGTTCTTCCATCACGTTGGAAACAACAAGATACGGACACCGGTCGTCCGCGTTGAACGCGATGATCAGGTTCGGCTTCTCCTGCAGGTTGGCGACGATGATCGCCTCGATGTTGTCGACGGATACCAACTTGTCGTTGATCGATATCGCACCATCGCGGTTGATCCATATACGCATGATCATTTCGCGTTTCTGCTTCTGGACCGTCTCCGCGCGCGGAAGCGTAACCGGCAGACCGTCTTCCATCTTGAAGATGGTCGTGGTCATAAAGAAAATCAGTAAAAGAAACGCAATGTCCGCCATCGAAGACGTCGGCACTTTGCTTTCTGTCTTTTGACCTTTTTCAAATTTCATTTTGCCTCGCTACCCCCCCCCGCTCATCGTCTTGAGCGAAATCGTGCGCGCCCGGGCAAGCCTCAGCTCGTCGAGGATATCGACCATGACGCCGTACTCGGCGTCGGGATGGGTCTCGATCACGATGATGAGCTTTTCATTCTTCGCCAGCCTGCGTTCGATAATGTTCTGGATATCCTCGACCAGAACGGGGTCGTCATCGACCGTTACGGAACCGTTGGCAAATGCTCTCACAGTGAGGATGTTCTTGCGCTTGACCTTGATGTCCATCGACTGCTGTCCGGGCAAGGCCATCGGAATGCCCTGCTCGAGCGCAAAGATCGTCGTCACCAGAAAGAATATCAGCAGCAGAAACGCGATATCCGACATCGCACCCGACGAGAACTCGGTGGAGGGACGGGATCTGGCTTGTAATTTCTTCATGGCTCAATAAGGCCGGGTCGATCAGGCCGCGGCCCCCCTCTGGCTTTCCATGTCGAGAAGCTCGTCGACGACTTCCGCGCTGGCCTCTTCCATCTCGATGATGAAACGATCGATCTGGGCGACGAAAAAGCTGTGTGCGATCGTCACCGGGACCGCGATGATCAAACCAGTCGCCGTGGTGATGAGGGCTTCCTGAATACCCTTTGCCACGAGCTTCGCGCTGACCTGCTCCGCCGCGGCGATGGCGGCGAACGCGCTGATCATACCGGATACCGTACCGAGGAACCCGAGCAGCGGCGCGATGTTGGCGATAGTGGCCAGGACCACTAGGCCGCGCTCGAGGAATGACATTTCGATGGCACCGGAGGTCTCGATGGCCTTTTCGACGGCCATGGGGCCACGCGCCGCGCGCAGCAGCCCGGAGTGCAGAATGGCGGCGATAGGCCCGCGTGTCCTCTGGCAAACCTGCAACGCCGCCTCGACGCCTTCTTCACGCAGCGCGCGAACCAGCCTCATCATGAGCGCCTTGACGTTGACACGGGCACGCGACAGCGTCCACGCACGTTCGATAATAAAAACGAGCGCGACTATCGAGCAGGTGAGCAGGAAGTGCATGAAAAACCCGCCCTTGACGTAGTTTTGTCCGATGCCGCTGCGCTTGATCCGATTTATCATGCCGCTCCGCTCTTTCTTGATGAGCGCCTGGATTCCGGCGGCAACTTCGGCCGAGTCGTTCGGCGCCGACAGGAAATGTACCGTCATCGACGGAGGCGGCGACGGAGACGTCGCAGTCTCCGTGGTGGTCTGTTCCGTGCCCGTGGTGGTCTGTTCCGTACTCGTGGTGGTTTGTTCCGTACCCGTGGTGGTCTGTTCCGTACTCTGTTCAGTTTGTCCCTCCTGGGCGCCAGCGATCCCCGCAAATGCGATCAGCAGGACAACGGCGCCTACCAGCACCAGATACATCTTCTCTCTGAGCAACTCATGCATCGCCAGAAACTCCTTTATTTAGAATGAGTCTATGCTTTGTGGGGAATTTGATCCTGGTCCGTATCAACGGATCTTCTAAACTCGAAGAAAAATCCCGATTCGTCGGGAACAACAGCCCGACTATAACGAAGAGCCCTCCCAGTGTCAATGTAAATCAAGGATTTAGGGCCAAATCCCGCCATCCGGCCGGCCGGGTGGGAGGGGGCTATTTGTCGCTGATCTTCGAACTGGTTTCCAGTTTGTACACTCCATATCCCTCCCTGTCAATAAACAGGTAGCGCGCGCCGATGCCGGGGTCGATCGCCCTGTGCCGCTTGAGGACGGGTTCGCCGGCACCGTGGTAAATCCACAATTCGAACGGGAAAGCTGTGTTGCCTCCCTCGCCGACCTGGCTCATTCGCCGGTGGTCGATGACGGGGGGCTGGATCGAGTTGGTATAGCGTTTGACCCCGTGGGTGCTGTAGTTGAGCGGGTGAAACTTGTCCTCCACCATGGCAAAAGCTTCCGATATCGTCTCGCGATTCACGGGGATCGCGTCCTGAACGAATTCGTCCGGTGCCCCCCACTTCATGTAAATCTGTCCCCTGTCTGTAAATAAGGCTGCACGGGCACCTTCCGAGAACGCCTGGTTGACGTACTCGAGACGGTCCATGAACATCTCGTACGCCTCGTTGACCCCGGTTTCGGGCGACGGATCCTCCGAGTGCCACAATTCGTCGAGCATTTGTTCCTGCTCCCCCAGGCTCAAATTCTGAAACGCCTCGAACTCGTTGTCCCCCAGCAGAAATCTGGCCTCTGCAAGGTAGGCCCTGCGCGGCACCTCCCAGGTCCTCAGGTCCCAGGCCACGGAGAAACGCCCCGCGCTGACCCGGCTCAAAACCTGGCCGTCGAGCGCGAACGAGAAATGGAGCGAATACGCACCGGCCGGAAATGTCGCGAGGTCTTCCCGGATCACGACGGGGAAGGCTGACATCCCGCCCGGCCGCTCCCCGATCTCGGGATTGGGCAACGAAATGTCCCGCTGACTCACCGTGTTGCCGTCGGTGTCGAGCACGTAGGACTTGAACTCGAACGTCGGCGCCGCAGCGACATTCGCGGGCAGATACAGTTCGACGTACACGAGGAGCGTGTCCTTGTACAGCCCGTAAACCCGCGGGGGATTGGGATGGTACACCGTCTCGTCGCCGGAGATGTCGATGCTCCAGACGAACTCGGGCAAACTGAACGACGGTATATTTTCGGGTATCTCGGGAACCTCGAGCCGGAGATTCCTCACGACCGAGATGTTGAACCGGTTCTTGAGCATCCCGAAAACGGTTCGCTTGGGGGCCTCGATGTCCTGGACGGCATAAGACATCCGGTAAACGCCGGGGGCGAGAAGAAAACGCTTGATCAGCGTCTGGAAATACAACGAGGTCAGCGTTCTGGTCTCGCTGTCCTCGGTAAACTCGTAGTCGCCGGCGTCCTGTATGACCGGATTGCCGTCGAGGTCGATGATTTCGATGGAAATCTTGAGACGGGAAACAAACCCGTCACCACCCCGGACGAATGAGATCTCGTTGTTGGGGATTCGAATGTAGATTTCCTGAAGAGCTTTTTCGGTAGAGGCGCGAAAGGCAGCGCTGTCGAGGTAGAAGGTAAAATCGCCGCGTCCGACGACCTCGGCGGCGCGCACAGGACGGCCCGGACCGAAGAGGGTCACCAGGCACAATACCGCCACAAATACT
>CBDUWU010000200.1:0-6733 GCA_965371015.1 uncultured bacterium
GTCCAGATTTCTTTATTAATTGCTGTGAGCCATCCCCCAACAACAAAAAAGCCCGGCTGTCGAGTCTCCAACTGACTCGACACCCGGGCCTTTTTACCCGAAGGAACGCGGTCTATACCCTTCGGGCATTGGGCGCCTTGTAAGACACTAATTTGCCCTACTTCAGAAGAACCATTTTGCGTGTTTCTGTAAATCCTTTGGTTATAAGGCGATAGAAGTACACGCCGCTGGACACTTCGCGTCCCGCCCCGTCGCGGCCGTCCCAGACGGCGGCCTGGACCGCGTCCGGCGTCTGGACCGCGTCGACGAGGGTGCGCACCAGCTGTCCCGCTACATTATAGACGCGGAGCGACACGTGGCCGGTTCGGGCAATCGAGTACTCGATCGTCGTGGTCGGATTGAAGGGGTTGGGGTGGTTCTGGGCGAGCACATCCCTGCGCGCCGCGGGGTCGCCGGCGCCGGTGACGTGGGCGATGTTGCCGAGCCACTCGACGATCCGCAACAGGTGCCAGCTGCGGTCGGGGACGTCGCGGTACGCCCGGTCGTCGCGAATATTGTGATAGCTGAATCCCGACAGCATGAAGCCGACGTTCCGGCCGCGCGCGTTGATCGACTGCTCCGAGACGATCGCGCCGGTCTGGTTGCCGTTGCCGCGGTACTTTGCCTGCTGCTTGGACGGGCCGGCCGGCGAGATCACGTCGAAGTCGGCGATCACGGGACACCCGCCGTAGGCGATCAGCGTGTCGGGCCCGAACACCGAATTGAATATGCCCAGCGATTCCCCCACCACCAGCGGGGCGACACCGGTGAGCAGCTCGTGGTCGCCGCCGTCGAAGTTGAAGTTCATGAACACGGAGCGCAGGTTGATCGCCGTCGATCCCCAGAGCGTGTTTTCCCACACCTCGGCCACGTCGTCGCCGCTGAGGTAAATCCCGCCGGCCGACTGGAGGCCGTCGATGAAATTATAGAGAATGCCGGTGTCGTCGGATTTGTCCACGCCGCTGGTCGCGTCGGCAAACGCTGTCTGGAGGTTGCCCGTATTCCAGATGATCTTCTTGTAGCGGCCGAGGAGCTGCTGGTTGACGTTGTACACGCGCGAGCCCGGGTGGTTGCCTACCGCCGCTTGCGGGGCACGGATGTCGAACCGGTCGACCCGGTCGCCGATCTCCATGTTGTAGAAGGCCGTGTCGAAATAGTTCTGCGCGCCGCGAAAGTTCATCCCGTCCACGTAGAGGATGTCACCGCCGCGCAGGTAACCGCCGGCGGGGAGGATGGTGAACTCATCGCTGTTCTTGATCGCCCAGTCGACGTCGTCCGTCTGGAAGTTTCTTCCCCCGTACTCGGTCAGAGCCAGGGTGGCGTAGCTGAGCTTGTTGGACGGCGCGCCGCCCCTGGCGGCGAACACGAAGAATATCGTGTCCCCGGGCGTGAAAAGGTCGTCGGCGAGGTCGACGCAGTATCTGTCCGCCACCGTGGCTCCGCCGCCGGTCCGCACATTGTCCATCTTGATGATTTCCCACGTGTTACCGTCGTTGACGAACGAATCGACGACGGGCCAGCGCCCCGGGTCATCCGTGAGGGCGCTGCCGGTCGTGCCCGGCAGGCCCTGGGGACGCCCCGATACATAGCAATAGACCGCGTCGCCGTTCCCCGTGTAGGGATCGGTCGCCAGCCCGCCCGGATACTCGACCATTACCACCGTCGAGTCCCCCGGGCGGATATTCCCGTTGTTCGAGGGGAGAAGGTCCATCGCCATGTCGGCACGCGCCGTGCCCGTGATAGTGCCGTCTTGTGCGAACGTGTCCTGGAACATGAGTTCGTCCTTGAGCGTCCAGTGGGGGCTGGTCACCTCGAGCTTGTACACGCGGATGTTGTCGAAGAGCGGCGCGTTGCTGTGGCAGTCACCGTTCCCGTAAAGCCCGCACCACTGCCCGCACATGTCCTTGACGCCGAGCGCGATCTGGATGTGGGTCGCGCCCGGATCGATGAGGTTGCCGATCCGCTGCCTGATCGTCACCCAGCCCAGCGTGCTGTAGGCGAACACGATGGTCATGTCCTTCCACGGCTGCGGGCACCCGCCCACCCACGACCGCACCCGCCAGGTGCCGAATACGAGCGCGTTGAAGCTGTTGTCGTCGTAGCGGTCGAACTCCACCTCGGCCAGTTCGCCGCCGGGCCACGCGATCAACGGCGACTGGACCTCGTTACGGATGTACTGGTTACGGCCGTTGACGTAGGGCACCACCGCCTGCGAAGGAAACCCGCCGCAGGCGTAGTTGTACACCGAGTTGTTGAAAAACCCCCACAGGCAACTCGCGTTGGTCTGGCAGTCGTCCTGGAACTGGACGACGGACGCCCCCTGGAACAGCGCGGCAAAGTCGCCGTACCCGGGCGGCGTGCAGGCGCCCCAGTTGCCAGAAGCGGATTCGGTGTCACCGACCGCTTCCGTCTCGAACAACTCGGTACCGAGTACGATACCGCCCGCGTCGCGCACGGTGAGGCTGTCGACGATCACGGCGCCGTCGGTGTTTACCACGCCGTCTTCGTCCGAGTACGCCTCGTCGGAGGTGAACCGGAGCCGGAACCGGACGGAACCGGTGTGGGCCCCTCCCGCGACGACCTCGTGCACGAAACCGCCGCCCTCACCGGCGAAGGACTGGAGAGGAGTCCATGCGTCGTTACACCGGTCGTACTCGACGTAGAAAAAGTCATACCCGTTCTCGGTGTCGTAGGACACGAGGAAGTCGACGGCCACGTCGCCGGTTACCGAAAGACAACTCGACGTGCAGATCGCCTGGTCCCAGCTGTTGCCGTAGCCGGGCAGCGTGGAGTAAGAACAGAGGTTCTGGCTGCTCCCGTCGGGGCGCACACCGCACCACATCGATTGCCCCCCCTCGAGCGGGAGGAGCCGGCCGAAGCTACCGCCGCCGAGACCGGCAAAGTCATCGACGTGGAAGTAGTCGCCCGTCTGCGCCGTCAGGTCGACCGTTACCCAGCCTTCTTCCCGGCAGTTGCCGGGGTGGTTGAAATCCCAGGACCCCAGTTCGATCGTGTCCGTTCCCGCCGGAGCCCGGTTCATCCGGGCCGGTACGCGGTAGCCGTCAGACGGTAGCGTCTGCACGACGGGCGGACCGGCCGGTTCGATGGCCGGGTTGGACGGCGGGTTGAAATGTGACTTCTGCGAGGCGATGCCGGTGGATGCGACGAGGAGGAGCGCGATCAGGGGCAGGCCCGACGCCAGGCGCTTGCGGTTCATGATTTCTCCTGTGTGTAATGTGCCGGTGTGGGGTCCGCATTCGCGGTGGAAAACTGCTGTAGGTATTATAACGCTTTGACGACGGCGCGCAAGCCCGCCGGGGCCGGCGGCGCCGAACGGCCGGCACCGGATCCACCGCGTGTTATCCCGTGCATTGAGCGACACGCGGGGATCCGGCGTTACCCGGACGTAATTTATACCCTTCGGGCATTGCGCTCATTGTATGACACTATTGAGCGCTATTTCAAAAGAACCATCTTTCGGGTCTCGACAAACCCTTCCGCCACCAGTTTGTAGAAGTACACACCACTCGATACCTGGGCACCGGCATCGGTAAGTCCGCGCCACCGGGCCGTGTGAAGCACGCCGGCGGCGACTTCGCCGTCGACGAGCGAGCGCACCAGCTGACCGGCGACATTATAGACGCGCAGCGTCACGCGCCCCGGCGTGGCGACCTGGTAGTCGATCGTCGTCACCGGGTTGAACGGATTCGGATAGTTCTGTGAGAGCGCGTTGCGGTGCGCCACCGGCCCGGCGTCGGACCCGCGGTTCCACAGCTGCCAGAAGGAAGTCATGATTCGGTCCATGTGCACGTAGCGATCCAGCTCCCCCCAGCTGTTGGCGTGGTTACGAATATTGTGGAAGCTGAAGCCACTCAGTACGAATCCCACGTCGGTACCCTGCGAGTTCGTCGTCGTTTGAGTGAGAATCGCCGGCGCGCTGTTGCCGGCACCCTGGTACGTCATTTCCGTCGACGAGGGCCCTACTGGTTGCAGAACATCGAAGTCGTTGATCAAAGGACATCCGCCAAACACGACCAGGGTGTCGGGTCCCAAGAAACTCGAGAACATCCCGCTCGCCACACCGACACCCAGCGGGCTCGTGCCAACGATCGGATTCTGATCCCCCGTCGTCAGATTGAAATTCATGAACATCGAGCGAAGCGTGATGGCGCTGCTACTGGTGAAATCAGTCTGCCAGACGTCGGCGACGTCGTCTCCGTTGAGATAGACGCCGCCGGGATAGGTGAGGTTGTCGAGAAACGTCAGGAGCATGCCGGTGTCGTCCGACTTGTCGGGCGATCCCGACCCGTCTCCAAAAGCCGTTACCAGATTGCCCGTATTCCAGATGATCACCTCGTAGACGGGGAGCAGCTGCTGGAAGACATCGCGGACGCGGGAGCCGGGGTGGTTACCGACAGCCGAAGAAGGACCGCGGATGTCGTAGCGGTCGACCCGCCGGCCGCCATCGAAGAAGTCGAACGTCGTGTCGAACGCCCACTGGGCTCCGCGGAAGTTCATTCCGTCGACGTAGAGCACATCGCCGTCCTCGGTGTATGCCGCCGCGGGCAGGATCGTGAACTCGTCGGGATTCTGCGCGGCGAGTTCGATGTCGCCAGTTTGTCCGCTCGGCGTCGGGACGGGGAATGCGAAGTACGTTTCATCGGAGGCGACGTTACTGGCACCGAAGAAGAACCACACCGTATCTCCCGGAACAAACAGGTTGTCGTTGAGGTCGATGTTGTACCTGTCGTATAAAACGTATCCGTCCCTCGTGAAACACGTGTCCATCTGGATCTGCGACCAGGTGCGCCCGCCGGCCGCCACGTCACCGATGTAGCGGTAGCGGGTGTCGTCGATCAGGGCACCACCCGGCGCGCCCGAGTTCGGGCCGTCGACGCTGACGTAGCAGTACACGGCCGCCCGGCCGCCGTCGAGCCCCATGTCGTTGTCGGGGTCGTTGACCGTCACCGTGACCGAATCCCCGGGCAGAATCCCGGCGCTCGAACCGGGCAGGATATCGTTGGCCGCGTCGGCCCGGGCCGTCCCGGTCAGTGTCCCGTCGGCGGAGAAGGTGTCCTGGAACAGGTCGATGTCGCGGACCTGCCACTGGGGACCGCCCGAGGCAACGCGATACAACTCGACGTTGTCAAAAAGCGGCGCGTGCGAGTGGCACAAACAGTCGCCGTAGATGCCTGACCAGAAGGGGCACATGTCGATGACACCGAGCGACACTCCGACGTGCGAAGCCCCCGGCGACAACAGCGACCCCACGTTGAACGTCGCCCGCCGCAGCCAGTCCTTGCCTCCGCCATAGTATACAAAACTGAGGTCCCCCCAACCCGCCGGGCACCCGCCGCCGATCGATCGCACGTGCCACGTGTAAAATACCAGCGGTCCGAGCGGGAGGTCGCGGTACACGTCAAAAAGGAGGTTCCATTCCGACCCGCTTCCCGCGACGGCGATGTCTGGAGACCAGATTTCGTTATTGATGACCAGTTCCCGGGCGTCCTCGTACGGAACCGCGGTCTGGGCCGGCCAGCCGCCGCACGAGTAGTCCGCCGTCGAACCATTGTAGAAGGCCCAGAGGCAGGTGAGGTTGACCTTGCAGGGGTCCTCCTGGACCACGGTAAGCCCCGGAAAGAGCGCGGCATAGTCGCCGTACCCCGGCGGATTGCAGCCCACCCAGTCGTCGGCGTCCGTGTCGCCGACACTTTCGTCCTCGAAGTCCTCGTACGCGACGACGCCGCCGTTACGGTCGGTCACGCTCAGCTGGTCGAGGATATACGCACCGTCGGAATCCCAGAGCCCGTCCTGGTCCGACCACGCGCCATCAGATTCGAAGTAGAAGCGAACGCGCAATGAACCCGAGTGGAGCGTATCTGATACGACAATACTGAGTGTGTCGACGCCGTCGCCATCCCAGACACCGAGACCGCCGTAAATACTGGACCACTCGTCGTCGCACTCGTCGACTTGTAGCCAGGTGGCGTCGTAGTCCGGTTCCGAATCCCAACGGATCGCGAAGTTAATCGCCACACTGTCAGAGACCGCCAGGCAGCCCGCCGTGCACAGCGCCTGGGCCCAAAGGTTCCCGTAACCCGGCAGCCGCGAGTAACCGCACAGCACCATGTCGGCCGCGTCGGGACGGGCGCCGCACCACATCGACTGATTGCCCTCGAGAGCCACGAGGCCGCCGGAGATGCCGCCTCCGAGCCCCGCGAAATCGTCGACATGGGTGAACACGTGCGTCTGGGCCGTGATGTCCAGAGACGTCCAGCCTTCCGTCACGCAGTTCGGCCCCGAGTCAAACGTGTAGTACGCGAGCCACGTCGTCCCCTGCGCGGCGGCGCGGTTCGACTGCATCGCACCCGGGCCCGCGTCCAGTCTCGACGCCGCAGGCAGATCGACACGGATCTGCGGCTCCGGCTTGACGGTGTCGCGCGCAAATACACCACCGGCAACGACCAGAATTATCAAAAGGACTATAATTGAACAGGAATGAACTTTTCTCATGTCGCCCCCCCAGGCGGATTTTTTAAAACAGCATCCCGGCGCATAAAGCGCCTGTGACAGGTCGGCTTCGTGGTCGGCAGGTCGCCGGGCGTTTCAACTGCATGCGGCGGCACGGGCTGCGGCGCAAATTGCGGCCCGGAGCTGGGAGGGCGTGAGACGGGGCGGAACGAGGCGGGGTAGC
>CBDUWU010000201.1:0-6712 GCA_965371015.1 uncultured bacterium
ATGTGAGTGCGGTACTGACGGCGGTTGCGATGGTGGGCCAGCCCGGGGCGTTCGCCTCGGGCGACGGTGGTCGCCCGGAAGTCGCGTGGGTCAAGGAGCACGCGATCCCGTTCGATACGCAGGAAGCGGGGAACGGTTTTGCCGACCTGGCTCCGCTCAAAGAGATCATCGGCGACGCGCGTATCGTGGGACTTGGAGAAGTTACTCACGGCACCCGCGAGCACTTCCAGATGAAACACCGCCTCGTCGAGTTTCTCGCCACCGAGATGGGCTTCACGATCTTTTCCATCGAGGCGAGTACGCCCGAGGCGTACCGGCTCAACGACTACGTCCTCGGGGGTGAAGGCGACCCGAAGGCGCTCGTCGCCGGCATGTACTTCTGGACGTGGACCACCGAAGAAGTTCTCGCGATGGTCGAGTGGATGCGCGAGTTCAACGCCTCGGGCGAGGGGCCGGTCCAGTTCACCGGATTCGACATGCAGACCCCCGACGTCGCCGCCGGGATCGTCGTCGACTTCCTCGCCCGTGTGGACGCCGAACAGGCCAGGGTCGTGCGGGCGCGATACGACGCGTTGATTTCGGTCCGGCAGGCGGGTGGTGGTTTCGGTGTGGCGACGATGTCGTTCCCCGTCGAAGCGGCGAAGGGGAAGCATCTGAAGTACACGGGGTACATCAAGACGGAGAATGTCCAGGGGGGATGGGCCGGGATGTGGTGGCGGGCCGACGTCGAGGGCGGGAACCCCGCGTTCGACAACATGGCGGGCCGCGGGCCGACGGGCACCACCGACTGGAACCGTTTTACGATCGAGCTCGATATCCCGGAGAACACGACCAACATCAACTTCGGCGTCATCCTGCCCGGATCGGGAAAAGCGTGGTTCGACAAGCTGGCGGTCGAGCTCGACGGCGAGGTGTACGACGCGGCGGGACAATTCGACTTCGGGTTCGAGGCGGAAGCCATCGAGGGCTACTACGTCTCGAACGACGGGACGTATCGTGCCAGCCTCGACGCCGGCGAACGGTACTCGGGTAAACAGAGTCTGCGCCTGGAAAAAATCGAAGACGAGAATCCCGAAAGCCCGGCGGCCGACGAAGCGGCCGCGACCGCGGGAGAATTGCTGGCGGCACTCGTCCGGTCGCGTGACGAGTATACAAAAGTTGCCTCCGGCGAAGAAATCGAGTGGGCGATCCACAACGCGCGCATCGTCGAGCAGTGCATGCTTTCGCGCGCCGACAGGTCGTACATGCGCCGCGACCGGTTCATGGCGGAGAATGTCGAGTGGATCGCCGGACAGAACCCTGGCGCTAAGATCATCCTCTGGGCGCATAACGGACACGTCGCCCGGTTCCCCAGCAAGATGGGCTGGCACCTCGACGAGACCTACGGCGAGGGGTACCTCCCCGTCGGGTTTACCGCGGCACAGGGGCGTTACCAGGCGATGGGCGACGGGGGACTGGGCAACCACGACCTCGCGCCGCCGCCGGCGGAAAGCGTAGAGAGCGTCCTGGCCGCCACCGGCGAGCCGAGGCTGATCCTCGACCTGCGCGTTGACGGCGCGGAATGGCTCGCCGAACCGGTGAAGATGCGCTCGATCGGCGCGATGGCGATGGAACCGGAGCAACAGTTCTTCTTTATAACGATCCCCGACGCCTTCGACGTCCTCGTCTATTTCGAACAGACCACCGCGGCCATTCCGATAGGAGGAAGAGATTGAAAATTGCGCTGGTACAGCAGCGATCCACCGGTGATCGCGACGCCGACCGGCAGCGCGGACTCGACGCCGTCCGGGCCGCCGCCGCGGACGGTGCGCAGGTGATCGCCTTTGCCGAACTCGCCTTCGACCCCTTCTACCCCCAGGATGTCGCCACCGAAGACAAGCTGGCACTCGCCGAGTCCGTCCCCGGCCCGACGACGGAGATGTTCGCCGCCGCGGCGCGCGAGCTCGGCGTAGCCATCGTGCTCAACGTCTTCGAGCGCGACGGCGAGCGCACCTTCGACACCTCACCCGTGATCGACGCCGGCGGCGACATGCTCGGCAGGACGCGGATGATTCACATCACCGAATACGCCTGTTTCCACGAGCAGGGATACTACGCCCCCGGCGACCGCGGGGTGCCCGTGTACGACACCCGCTTCGGCAAGGTCGGCGTGTCCATCTGCTACGACCGGCACTACCCCGAGTACATGCGCGCGCTCGCGCTGGCAGGCGCCGAGGTCGTGTTTGTTCCCCAGGCGGGGGCGGTGGGCGAGTGGCCCGAGGGGCTCTACGAGGCCGAGATGCGCGTGGCGGCATTCCAGAACGGGTACTTTACGGCGCTGTGTAACCGGGTGGGGCCCGAAGAGCGTCTCACCTTTGCCGGGGAGTCGTTCGTCTGCGACCCCGACGGGCACGTGATCGCCCGTGCCGGCCAGGGCATCGACGAGATCCTCCACGCCGACCTCGACCTGTCGCTGGTCGGAGAGTCGCACGCCCGGCGGTTGTTTCTCCGCGACCGCCGGCCCGAACTGTACGGAGAGTGGTTGAAGTAGCCGGCCGGGAAGGAAACATGATGCGATTATTTACGATTCTGGCGCTCGTTCTCTGTGCGGGAAGCGCCGCTGCCGGCGAGGCCGGCGCGGATTACCTTGGAGAGAAACCGCCGGGTGACGTGCCCGTCCTTTTCGCCCCGGGGGTGGTATCGGTGGAAGGCCGCTACGAGTACGGACTGGCGATTTCGCCGGACGGTGACGAGTTATTTTTTACGGCCGAGACGCCCGGTGGAGCGGAAGCTACTGGACCCGGGGGACTCCTCGTGATGCGGCGCTCCGGAGACGGTTCGTGGAGTTCGCCCGAGACGGCCAACCTGCGCGGCGACGGGAGCTGGGAACAGGAAGCGTTCTACACCGTCGACGGAACGGAGCTGTTCTTCTGCTCGAAAGTAGCGGAAATGCAGTTCAAGTTATGGTCGGTCAAGCGAACGCCCGATGGATGGGCCGCGCCGGCGCTCCTGGATTCTCCCGCCAACGACGCGGACATCGTTTTCTACGCGACGTTCACTCGCGACGGGACGATGTACTACACGAGTGTCAAGGAGCGCAAGGTCTGCCGGGCGATGCGCGTCGACGGCGGGTACCCGGAAATCGAGGACGTCGCCGTACCGGGCGGGCACGCGTTTGCCGCGCCCGACGGGAGCTTCCTGCTGCTCGATGGAAAGCGAGACCTGTGGGTCGCGTTCTCGGACGGCGCCGGAGGGTGGATGGAGCCGGTCGGCCTGGGAGAGACGATCTGTTCGGAGAGCACCGAGACGTGCCCGTCGCTTTCGCCCGACGGAAAATACATTTTCTTCAGCCGGTACAACGAGCCGGGGGAAATTGCCAACATTTACTGGGTGAGCAGTGATATACTCGGGCGGCTCATTCCCGAAAAAAATAAATAACCGACACGAGGAGACAACATGGCATTCGATCTGGGCAAATTCTTCGAAGACATTTTCAAACCGCAGAAGGGCGAAATCGTCACCGTCATGCACGACGTGGCGCACGGCGACATCAAGGACAACGACCTGTGGAAGGACCGCCGCAAGATGGCGGCGGACTGGCGCGACGGTCTGGCCACAATGGCCGACAAGTGGGGCATCACCGTCAATCCGCTGGCCACGTACAACGCGACCGGCGGCAACAACGCCGGCCTGCCGGAGACGCTCTGGATCGGTGGCGAAGAGCGCCAGCTCGCCGATGTCGTCACGCAGTCGACGATCGTCATCGCCATGCCCGAGTTTTCCGCCACGGCGCCCCTCTACCCGTACGCGCGCGAGTCCGACCGCCTGCGCATCGCCTCGATGCCCGGCGTGGCGAAGTTCATGGAAGAGACGGGACTCTCGGCCGACTATCACAAGATCGGCAAGCAGTGCCGGATACTCGAAGAGATCTTCAACCGTGCCATCGCCGCCGAGGTCGAATTTTCCACCGGCCACGTGTGCTACTTCGACCTGCCGATCGAAAACAAGGCGTTGATCGACGACGGGATCCTCCACCCCGAACGCGCCGGTTCCGACGAGGCGCTCTCGAACCTGCCCGCGGGCGAGGTGTTCTGCGTGCCCAACGAGAACGAGGACAGCAAGACGGCGGGTGAACTGCCCGAGATCATCGGCGGCGACGTCGCCGTGTATGTCGTCGAGAGCAACCGGATCGTCGATGTGCGCGGGAGTGGCCCCCAGGTAGAAGCCTTGAGGGAAAAGTTCGCCGCCGATCCGGGGTGGCAGAATCTCGCCGAGTTCGCCATCGGCGTCAACGACAAGGCCAAGGTCACCGGGATCGTGCTCGAAGACGAGAAGGCGGGGTTTCACTGGGCGTACGGCCGCAGCGATCACTTCGGCGGCCAGAACGGGATCGACCAGTTCAATTCGCCCGAAAACGTCATCCATCTCGACATCGTCTACGCGAAGAACAGCCCGATCGTGTGCGCGCGGCTCGATATGATTTTCGGGGACGGGTCGCGGCAGACGCTCATTTCGGACGGTGAGCTGCAGGTCTGAGCCGCCGCCGGCGGGGAGACGAACGGACCGTGGAGTACAGCTTCGAAGATATGGAGGAGTCGCACCGGGAAGTGGTTGTCGACATTTACAACTACTTCATCGAGAACACGTGGGCGGCGTATCCGGACGAGGCCTTCGGGTACGAGATCTTCGACTACTTCCTCCAGGTGTCGAAGGGTTATCCCGCCGAGGTCTTCCGCGACAAGGCGGGCGAGGTGGTCGGATTCGCCTTCATGAGTTCGTTCCACCCGGCGCAGACGTTCGAAAGAACGGCGGCGATCTCGTACTTCATCCTGCCCGAACATACGCGCAAGGGGATCGGTCGCGATGTCCTCGATCGATTCGAGGATCGCGCGCGTGCGATGGGGATCTCGGTCATCCTGGCGCACGTTTCCTCGCTCAACGCGAACAGCCTCATGTTTCACGAGGCGAACGGTTTCGAGGAGTGCGGCCGGCTGCGCGGCGTCGGGACCAAGTTCGGCAAGGACTTCGACCTGGTCTGGCTGCAGAAGAGCGTGTCCCCCTGAACCCCGAATTGCTTTCCCGGACAAAACAATGAAACTCACCGGCGTCTGTCTGCATATGCTCGTTCTCACCGCCGCCACGACGGCCGCATGCAACTCGCTCGTCGACGCGGGGCGTTATACCTACGATCGCGGGGCGTACCGCGACTACTTCGTCAGCTCGTTCGCGCACAACGTAATCCTCATCGACGGCGGGGAGCAGCAACCCGGAGTCGAGAAGGCGAGCGAACCGCTCCCCGACGGCTGGTTCGTGACGAAACCCGATTTTGACTACGCCCGTGCCACATCGATGTGCTGTGGCGCTTCCACCCGTCGTGCGGCGTCGCAGTCGAAGGAGCCGACGTAGTGACGAATGACAATGGACAGGCCAACTTTCGTATCACGCCCGTGTCGGCACCAGCGTGGAATGTCAATATTATCGCCGGCGAGGAGGGCGCAACAATCAAGATCGGCAGCAATACGATTGTCACCGTACCCCTTCGCGAGGGAACGCCGTCTGTAACAAGATAACTTGGAGGTGAGGGCGAATGATGATGGACGAACAACCGTTTCTCGGGTTTCCCGACCAGGGACTCAAGTTTCTGACCGGCCTCAAGAAGAACAACAACAAGGCGTGGTTCGACGAACGCAAGGAGATCTACAAGCAGGAACTCGTCGAACCCGGTCAGGCGTTTGTCGTGGCGATGGGGCGCAAGCTCCAGAAGATTTCGAAGGGCGTCCACTACGACACCCGCCTCAACGGGAGCGGGTCGATCATGAGGATCTACCGCGATATCCGCTTCAGCAGGGACAAGACGCCGTACAAGGACTGGATGGGAATTTTCTTCTGGGAAGGGAAAGAGAAGAAGATGGAGAACCCCGGCTACTACGTCCACATCGACCCGAAGGAGACTTTCGTCGGCGCGGGACACTACCACTTCCCAAAGCAGTTTTTCGAGGCGTACCGCCTCGCCATCCTCGACAACCGCAAGGGCAAGGAACTCGAAGCGATTCTCGCGAAAATGAACAGGATGAAGGGCGTCAATATCGGCGGCGAACAGACCAAACGCGTCCCGCGCGGCTACGACGCCGATCACCCGAGAGCCGAGCTCCTCAAGTACAAAGGGCTCTACGTCTATACGGACGCGATCCCGCGCAAAGAGCTCACGGCGCCGAAGTTCGTCGACCTCTGCTACAAGTGGTGCGAGAAGATGGCGCCGCTCCAGGACTGGATGGTCAAGGTGGCGAAGACAGCACGATGAGCCCCGCCGCCCCCGCATCTATCGCCGTGATCTCGGACATCCACGGCAACAAGTGGGCGCTCGAGGCCGTGCTTCGCGACATCGAACGGTGCGGTGTCAATAATATCGTCAACCTCGGCGACTGCCTCTACGGCCCGCTCGACCCGGCAGGCACGGCGGATATCCTGTTGTCACGCGAGTTCCCCACCGTACGGGGCAACGAGGACCGCATTATCACCGAAAGCGGTCCCGACAATCCCACGCTCGATTTTGTGCGCGGGGAACTTCGGCGGGAGCAGATCGACTGGCTGGCACACCTCCCCGAAACCGCCGTGACGTTTGATACCGTGTTCATGTGTCACGGGTCGCCCGCCAGCGATACCGAATACCTCCTGCACGAAGCTGCTGCCCGGACTGGGCGCAATTGCTCCGCACCGGCCGCGCGTAGCAAGC
>CBDUWU010000202.1:0-6695 GCA_965371015.1 uncultured bacterium
ACGACCATAATTGTAAGCCATACCAAACTGGTTGTGAAGAATGGTCTGCCCGGAACCACGCCCGTGGGTATTTACAGTTGTTGGATCTCGTCTCCCGGCATAGGCTATAAGCCGTAAACAAAACCCACTGGAGATGACGACCGATGAGATCAGCGTCCATAAAGATCATTGCTATTGTTGCACTTACGGTGATCGGATGTATCAATGCCGGGACTCTCGGCGAGATGCTCGGGGATGACGGTGCGCTCGATGAGGCGACCGTCGCGGCGGGCCTGAAGGAGGCGCTTCGTATCGGGACGGAGCGCTCGACGGAGGCGACGTCGAAGCTCGACGGCTTCTACGGAAACGCGCTGATCCGTATCGCAATGCCGGAACAGTACGACGGCGTGGCGAAGACGCTCAGGAACTTCGGCATGGGGTCCTATGTCGACGATTTCGAGCGCAGCATGAACCGCGCGGCCGAGCGCGCGTCGGGCGAGGCGATCGACGTGTTCTGGTCGGCGATCCAGCAGATGAGCATACCGGACGCGTTCGGCATCCTGAACGGCGGCGAGACCGCCGCGACGGACTACTTCCGCCGGACGACCACCGCGTCGCTGACGGCGCGGTTTCAGCCGATTGTTATCGCGAGCATGGAAGAGGTCGGCGTTTACAATATCTACAACGACCTGGTGGCAAAATACAACCAGCTACCCATCGACAAGCCGCAAGCCGTCGACATCGATGACTACGTGACCGAACGAACGATTGACGGCATCTTTACCGTGCTCGAAGGGGAAGAGAAGCGGATTCGCGAAGACCCCGCCGCGCGCACGACCGAACTCCTCAAAAAGGTTTTCGCGGATTCGGCGTAGCTCGGGACAAAAGGAGACTCTGACGTGAAACATTCCGGAGCGATCAAGATCATCGCTGTACTGGCGTCACTGATACTGTTGTTGAATTGCTCGGATGATGACTCTGTGTGTCCGGAGTTCGGGCCCTATCCGGAAATCACGGAAACCTACCCGCCGGACGGCGCCGTCGATGTGCCGACGGACACTTTCCTGACCGTCGTGTTCAACGGAAAGATGGATCCCGCCAGTCTCTCGGCGGGCTCGTTCACCCTCGAGGGGCCGCGCGGCCCGGTGAACGCGACCGTCTCGTTCGACAGCAATATGACGGCGACACTCACGCCGAGCGATCGGCTCGCCGGGCATTCGGTCTTTACAGCCCGCATCGACCCCGGCGTGCGGGACGTCGACGGCCGTCGGATGGACGTGCCCTATGCCTGGTCGTTTACGACGGGCACCACGCCGCTATGGATCTACCCCGACATCGAGTTCACGATTCGCGACGACAACGGGGACGGCAATCCCGACAGCCTCGTCGTCGGCGGTCCCCCCGGGCGTTTTCTCCGGTCGGGAGTGATCGCTCCTGTGGTGGAACGGGCCGTCGTCGAATTCCCGCTGGACCAGATCGTCCGCGACCAAGTCCTCAGCGCCATCGTGTTTATCAAGATATCCGGCAGCACCGCACCCTCGGGAATCGCACGCATCGAGTCGTGGGGATTCACCGGCAACGGAACAGGGGAGCTGTCGGACTGGAACAACGGGTCGCGCACCGCCGCTTACGACAATTTCGGACTCCGTGCGGGACAAACGATCGCATTCCCGATTATCGACGTCGTCAACGCGGCTCTCGCCGGCGGGGCGACCCACGTCGGCCTTCGAATCGTCGTGACGGGTGATCCGGTGGTCGAAATCGCGACGTCGGGCGGCCCCACGGATGATGATAAACCCAGTATTCTGGTCCAGTACTGAGCATCCGGCATGACGACGGGACGGTGCGACTGAGGCGCTTTTTGCGAAACCTCCGCCGTGAAACCGCCGTCTAACCGGTTACTGGCTGAATTTACCACCAGGAACGACTACAATTGGTAACCTGGTCGGTCCAGGCTGTCGACACCCTCACGCTATATAATGAAGAGGAGTCACAATGACGCGTGCCTACTCAAAGACAGAGACACCCGCCCCGGCCCGGCGACGGTTTGCCGGCGCACGGGCACTCGGAATCGCTGTCCTGCTGCTCGTAACGAGCTTCGCCGGCGCCCCGGGGGCACAGGTCTCCCCAGATTTCGTCGAGGACACACGGACCTACCTCGGCCGGCTCGAGAAACTGGGCTTTGCGGGGTCGATTATGGTCATCGCCGGGGGTGAAGTGGTCGTCGCCGAAGGATACGGTGACGCAAAGCGAGACCCGTCCGTCCGCTGGACGCCCGGGACGTTGTCGACCATCGGGTCTATTACCAAGCAGTTCACGGCGGCCGCTATCATGCGGCTGCAGGAAGACGGTAAACTCAGCGTCGACGACACGCTCGGCCAGCACTTCGACGGCGTTCCGCCCGACAAAGCTGCCATTACCCTGCACCAACTGCTGTCGCACAGCAGCGGCATCTCCGACCCGCCCGACGTCGATGATTTCGATGAGAACACTCGCGACGAGTACGTGCGCATGATCCTCGATGCGCCGCTCGACGCCGAACCGGGAACGCACTACGAATACGCCAACGCGAATTTCAGCCTCCTGGGTGCCATTATCGAACAGATCACCGGCACCAGCTACGAGGAGGCCATGCGGGAGCTCATTTTTGAACCGGCCGGCCTGAAAATGACGGGCTACACTTTGCCCGACTACAGAGGCGAGACGATTGCCGATGGCTACATTGGGGATGAACGGTGGGGAACGGTGCTCGAGCGGCCGATGGCCGAAGACGGCCCCTATTGGGCGCTGCGCGCCAACGGGGGCATCTACTCCACCGCCGAAGAGATGGTGCAATGGGGACAAGCGCTGTTGAACGACGAGGTTCTCAGCCGCGAGTCCCGGAAAGCGATGTGGTCGAAGCATATCGACGAGAGCAACCGCGGCGAGGGCGAATCGTTCTACGGTTACGGCTGGGTCGTCATGGAAGCCGTCCCGGGCGTTGAGGTCATTACCCATAACGGTGGCAACGGCATTCTCTTCGCCGACATGGCGATGATACCGTCGGCCGGCGTTATTGCGTTCGTTCAGACCAACGTGATCTCCACCTTCCGGCCCACCAACCACCTGCTCGAACAGATCCTGATGGCGATGCGCGGCGAACCTTATCCCAGAGTCCCGGTCGTGGTCGAAGCAGACGCCGCGAGCCTGCAGAAGTGGACCGGAACATACAAACTCGACGGGGGCGACCGCATGGACGTCACCGTCGACGGCGAGACTCTCCGCGTCACACCGCACGGCTGGACGGCGTTCGCCGCCGTCCATTCGGTGATGGAGCAGGAAATCAAGCCGCTCCTGGAGTTGAGCGCCGAGATCGACCGTATCGTCGGCGCGTATCTCGCGGGCGATTTTCAACCGATCCACGACGCGTACCGCGGCCAAGTGTCAGTGGAACGGTTGCAGGAGATGCACAAAAGCCGGGAGGCCCAACGTGTCGCCGAGTACGGCGCGTTCAAGGGATACGAGGTGCTGGGAACCGGGACGGGCGAGGAATACCATTTTACGCTTGTGCAGTATCGTTACGAACGCGAACCTATACTGCGCACTTACGTCTGGTCACGCGATGATGAAACCAACCTTCTCGGCATCACGACACGGCGCATGGATCCCGCCTGCCGCTTCTATCCTGTCGAGGGCGGGGGATTCCAGTCGTGGGATCCTTCGACGGGAGCGTCGCTCCGGGGGAGATTTGGAGAGGACTCGACCGGTGCGCTCTTCGTAATGATGCGGGCGTCCAGCACAGTGTCGGCGAAGCGCTGATGTCTCCGGCAGAGACGTGATTATAGAGACATCACCAGACGCAGGCCCCGGTCGACCTCATTCCGCTGCGTTCGCGGGAGCCTCCCCACGCGCTCGGTCAGGTAGGACTTGTCGAGCGTGACGATCTGCGAAACGTTCACGACGGAACGCTTCGGTAAACCGCTCTGCTTTTTTGTCAATGAGACATTGCCTGGAGCTTTCTCGAGACGCAGGTTCGAGGTGATCACGGCTACGATCACGGTCCGGATGCGGCTATCGTTGAACGCGTCGGATTGCACGATGAATACGGGCCGGCGAAAACCCGGCTCTGAACCCCGGGGGGAAGGAAGGGTGGCCCACCAGATTTCTCCGCGCCGCATCTACCAGTCGTCCTCCGGTAAAGACGTCCCCTGAGCGAATTCGACCGCGGCATCGAGTCTCGATTCCTCCGGCGAATCAGCATAAACCGTGTCGAGTGTTTCTCGTATGACGGCGTGACTCCGGGACTCGAGGAAGCACCGGAGGGCCCTCTGGTAGAGCTCGCTTCTCGTAATACCCAGCCGGCGCGCAAGGCGTTCCGCGGCATCGAAGACGGGGTCCGGGATGGATACAGCAGTTTTCATACTAGAAGTATAACCAATAGTTATACCCTGTCAATAATAGAAGGGCTCCAGGACTTGAAATTGGTGAAGTTGTTCACATAATCCGTTTTATATAAATACTTTACACGATAGTTAGGATGTGCTAATATCCCCTGATGTATCCGGTTTCCATCCCGTGGATGACTCGCGGGGACGGGGTACATATTAATTGGCCAGCCCTTCTCCCGGCGAAGGCCGGGGGAGCATTTGACGATTGAGGAAGTTGCGCCTGTGCAACCTCCCAGGGAGTCAAACAATGAAATATGCCAAGACGTATGCCGCCGTCCTCGTGATGGCGGTTCTGGTTGTTATAGCGGGGTTCGTTGCCCGGACCGCCGATGCCGGCGAGTCGACAGAAGCGAAAGCGGCGCCCAGCGCCGACGAGCAGGTTGCCGGGCTCGAGCAGATGTGCTCCGAGAACGCCGACGCGATGGCCACCCGCCAGGCGGAGAAGTCGCTCTACGAACGTCTGGGAGGCGAAGAAAAAATCCACGAGATCATACGCGAAGTGGTTCGGCTGCACCTGGAGAACTCCGACATCGCCTATCTTCTCGACGGCGTCGACACTGACCATTTAGCGCATAGTGTAGCGCTGTTCATCATATCTGGAACCGGTGGCCCCTCCGTGTACGAGGGACCCAGCCTTACGGCGTCGCACGCCCACATGAAGCTCACGAACGCCGACTTCATGGCCGCGGGCGGTGACGTTGTGCAGGCGATGAAAAACCTGGAATACGGCGAGAACGAAATCAACGAGATGGTCTGCGCCTTTGTATCGCTCCGCGACCAGGTGGTGCTGACCCAGGACGGCGGGGAGACGGCTGCGGAGCACTAAAGCAGCCGGTCAGTCGGCCGGACGTAACGGCCGATTAACTGTTGTAACAAGAAGAGAGCCCGAAGGGGCTCTCTTCTTGTTTTGTGGCCGCCCAGTCAGCTAGCTGTTCCCGAATTGGTCGGCCAGGCCCAGGAGCATCGACGCCACGGCTTCCTTGTGCTGGATCATCAGCAATCGTGCCGAATGTCCCGCGCCGAAAATCGGTTCGCCGAGTCCGGTGGCATCGACATCGAGGCGGATGGCGAGCACGCGGGGGCCGTGCCGCTTAAGGAGATTTTCGACCTGGCGGTAAAAGCCGTCGGAGCCGTCGCCGGCGAGCAGAAAGAGGCGAGAGACGCGGCCGCCGCGCGGCGCACCGCTTTTTTCGTCCGCCATGCGCAGTCCTCGCTCTTCGGCGGCAAGGGTTCGTTCGGCGGTCTCCAGTCCACGGACGACGCGACCGGCCCGGTGCGCGTAGAACAATACGCTCTCGATACCTTCGAGTCGAACCACCGGTACGGATATCTCGCTGCCGGCACGAATCGGTTGGGCGCGCTCGATCAGGCTCTGAAGCAGAGCCGGTCCACGCGGGTCGGACTCCACGAGCCTGGGGAGTCGAAGCGATTGTATGCTCATTGATGCTCCCGATTGAGAGTCACGTCATTCGAACCGATGTGAGCTTACCACATCGGCGGAGGAAGCACAGGATCGTCGATTATTCCGGCTGATCTTTGCTACATTGGTGTTGATTGGCCGGCCGGGCGTCAATTACCCTTGGAGTGATCCCGGTCCGTCGACGAGGTCCGAACGAAACCGGAAGGAGCCGGTAGTCCATGAAAGAGAAACTTCTGGTGGCCGGACCTGGGTATCGTGAACCGCCGTGACATCGAGTTGATCTTTCCGCACGCACTCAAAGTGGATCGGGAGGGCAACGTCCGTTACAACCAGCGCGTGTTCGGGGATTTCTCGGCGCGTCTCGACCTGCGGAAATTCCCGTTCGACGCTCAACGACTCCCGGTCGAGGTCGTTTCGTTCTCCTACGGATCAGAGGCCCTTGACCTGGTTCTGGACAGAGAGCACTCGGGCCGCCTCGAATCTTTGTCCCTGTCGGGTTGGACGGTTTTGACGGGTGGGGTCGACACGCTTCCCAAACACGGAGACGCCCTGAAACACGAGCAGCTGATTTTCCACATCGACGTTGTCCGCAAAGTCCCGTTTTACAGGTGGAGCATACTGTTTCCGCTTTGCCTGATCGTGCTCATGGCCTGGTGCGTATTCTGGATCGACCCTCAGTACCTTCCCTCGCAGGTCGGCCTGTCGACCGCCGCCGTGTTTTCGCTGATCGCGTTCCGGTTCAGCCTGCGCGCGTTACTCCCCAAACTCGACTACCTGACCTATCTGGATGAGTTCGTGTTTGCCTCCACCGTGCTGGTGTTTCTCGCCCTGGGGCAGGCGATCACGACGGGGCGCCTGGCCAAGATGGG
>CBDUWU010000203.1:0-6685 GCA_965371015.1 uncultured bacterium
ACCAGAAAGACGATTTCAGCAAGACAAAACTCAACGGTTGCCTCGACGAATACCTGGCGGCCAGCCAGACCCGGCCGTGTTACCTCGAGTTGCACGACGGGACCCAGCAACTCTTCCTGTTCTTTCGCGAGGGCCAGATTTACGCGGCCGGAAGCATCCGCGATTACCAGTTCCAGGAAACGACGATCAGGGAGTTTCTCCTCGCCGCGGGCGGCATGAACTTTCCGCAGCTGAACTGCTACGAACTCAGCAGCAAGATGCTCCATTCGATATTGATATTGTTCCAGAAGAAGCATGCGCTGCGCGTCGAAACGACCCTCGTCGACCTCGACGAATTACTCGACAAGATCGAGGCCGAGGGCAAGAGCTGCATCCTCAACGCGTCTCACGAGAATTTCGCAGTGATCCTCCGCTACGAAAAAGGCGACGTCGAAGCGCTTTTTCACGAACAGTCGTCTCCGACCCCGCGCGAGGCATCGTTCCGCGAGGAGTTCCTCGTCAAGATCTACACGATTACGGCAAAGAAGCAGCTCACCATCAGCCTGTACGAAGACCTGCTCGTCACGTATGCGTCCGACGCCAAAACCGTCGACGAATCCTTCGACGGCAATTTCGAAGACCTGTACCTGGCAAAACCGCCGATGGTCACCCTCCAGTTCAAGGACAAGGAAATCGACCACTGGGTGTTTGACCGTCCGCAGTTCAAGATCGGCCGCACGCCCGACAACGACATCGTAATCGACAACCTCGCCGTCTCCCGTCTGCACGCCGTACTGGAAGAGGAGAAGGGCAATTACTACATACGCGACTGCGACAGCCTCAACGGAACACTGCTGAACAACCAGAAGGTTGGACGCGCGCGACTCGAAAACGGAGACGAAGTTTGCATCGGCAAGCACACGATCGTCTTCCGCCGCCAGGGCGGACAGGCCGTCCCCGTCGGCGAAACGATACAGGGATTCGACCAGACCATGATTATCAACACGGCTGCCGGCGCCGTGCACACCCCCCAGGACCACCCCCAGGTTGTCGGCGGTCCCGGCCACTCGAGGGCACCCCGGTTGATCATCAAGACTGAGTACGGTGACCGGATCGTCGAACTTAAATATCAAAGTCTCACCATTGGCAGCGACCTCGAGTCCGACGTAATCGTCGAGGGCATGTTCGTCGCGAAAAAACACGCGGAGATCGTTCGCGAAAAGAACAGGGTAGTGCTGCGTCACCTCCGCGGCCTCCGCAAAGTTTCGGTAAGCGGCAAAACGGTGCGCGAAGTAGAACTCAAAAACAACGACGAGATCAAGATAGCCAAAGAAGAATTCATCTTTCAGGAGTAACAATGCGGTATCTTTTGATTTCCGATATCCACAGCAATCTGGAAGCACTGGAAGCATCGCTGGAAGCGGCCGAACGACTCGAGCCGTACCAGTTGATGTGTCTCGGGGACGTGATGGGTTACGGGGCCGATCCCGCCGCCTGCCTCGACCTGGTCGGCGACCAGGCCAATCTCATCCTGGCCGGCAATCACGACCTCGCCGTCGCCGGCGTCATCTCCTACGAGGGCTTCAACCCGATCGCCAGACAATCGATCGACTGGACCCACAATGTACTGAGCCCCGAAGACCGCGAGTTGCTCTCCAACCTTCCGCTGCAATATGTCGACGGCGACTACTGCTTTACCCACGCGTCGCCGATCGAACCGATGAAGTTCGCCTATATCCGGGCACTCGAAGACGTGGCGGAGGTTTTCAACCACATCGGGCAGAAATTCTGCTTTGTCGGCCACACGCACCTCCCTGTGCTGGTGCGCATGAATGAAAAGACCGGCAAAATTGAGGTCATCCGGGAGACCAAGGTCTACGTGGAAGACCGATATCGCTATTTCGTCAATGTCGGAAGCCTCGGACAACCGCGCGACAACAACCCCGACGCATGCATGGTTCTGCTCGACGAGGACGATGGTTCGATCGAATTCCTGCGCGTACCTTATGACATAGCCGCGTCGCAGGAAAAGATACTGTCCGAAGGACTACCATCGTACCTGGCGGAGCGGCTGTCCCTGGCGAGGTAGGAAAAACCCGTGGACTCAAAGAAATACAAGGTCATACAGACGGTTGCTTCGGGCGGTACCGCGGTCATGTTCAAGGCCGTGCAGACGTCGCTCGACCGCGTCGTTGCCGTCAAGCGGTTGCACCAGCACCTCACCAACGACGAAAACTTCACCAACCGGTTTATCCTCGAAGCCAAAGCGGCCGCGTCGCTCGACCACGAGAATATCGTCCACGTCATCGACTTCGGACGCGAGGGCGACAACTACCAGCTGGTGATGGAGTATGTGGAAGGAGAAAGCCTCAGCGAGATCCTCGAGCGCTGGCGGCCGATCAAGTACGACCTCGCCCTCGCCATCGTCCGGCAGATATGCCTCGGTCTCGACCACGCCCACGCCAAGGGCATCGTCCACCGCGACATCAAACCGGGCAACGTCATGCTCACTTCGTTCGGACGCGCCAAGATCACCGATTTCGGGCTCGCCAAACTGACGCAGGCCAACACGTCACAGACGGCGGCCAATTCGATACTCGGCACACCGCTGTACATGTCGCCGGAGCAGGCATTCGGAGAGAGCGTCGATAATCGCAGCGACCTGTTCTCGCTGGGCACGCTTCTCTACGAACTCGTGACGGGCAAGCAGCCCTTTTCCAGCGAAAACTACATGGGCGTGATACAGAACATCATAAACAAGGATATCCCCGGGGTTCAGGAGATCAACAACGAGATACCCGACGAAGTCGCCGCGATCGTCGAAACCGCCCTGGCTAAAAGCCGCGAAGACCGTTTCCAGACAGCGACGGAGTTTCGCGAGGCGATCGAGTCATTCCTCGGACACGAACGGCTCAACCAGGCCACGGCGAACCTCAAAATGCTGCTGGAACGATCCGGCACGACACAGATACTGCCCAGCGCGCCCATCAATCGGCCGCGCCGGAAGAAATCGTCCGGAAAGGGGGCGGCGGCGCTCGCCGTATTTGCACTTGTAGCCGCCGCCAGCGTGGCGGTCGTCTTCAAACCGGAACTGCTCGACTACGTCCGAACGCCAGAGCAGACTCAGCCGGCAGCACGCGTGCAGGAGTCGACACTCGGGGGTTCCGAGGCCTTTCCGTTCGACGTCACCGACCTTATCGGGGAAGTAACAGCGTCTGACAGCGCCGACGTCGTCGCTCCAACCGAAACGGGCACAGCACGGGCACCGCTCCAGATGTCCGGAAACATGACGGGCGCATTCACACCGCCACCGGGAAGCAACAGCTCCCCCAACGTAGAACCGACGGTCCAGGAAAAACCCGTCGCTCCCCCGAAGACACCCGAGAGACTGGGTTACCTCAACATTGACGCCCGGCCCAGCGCCGAGATTTATATAGACGGCATCTACCAGGGCGATACGCCGCCCGGGATGAAACTCACGTTGAAGGCGGGCAAACACAAGATCGAGTGCCGCCATCCGAGGTACGAGGACTACAAAGAGGTGTTGAAGATCGTCAACGGCGAATTGTCGCAGCGAAGCATCACCCTGCGAAAACTCAGGGGGTCCGTGAGCCTCACCACCCAGGAGGGCGCCGAGGTTTATGTCGACGGCAAGCTCATCGGGATTACTCCGATGCGCAAGCCCATCGAGCTCGACTCGGGGCCGCACATGGTCACGCTGAAGAAGACGGGTTACTTCACATGGAGTTCGGAAGTCACGGTGGAGTCCAAAAAAACGCTGCCGCTCAAGATCACACTCAGTCCCCGCTACTGATCCCCCCGGCGCCGACACCGATTATCTCCCGCGCGCGAGTGGCGACCCGCTCCGGCGTCAAATCCGCCAGCCGTCCCCCGGGCGCACGAACGATGTTCAGGCCCGGTGACCTGGGTGCCCACCGGAACGGATCCGTCGGGCCGAATACAGCCAGCGTCGTCGCACCGGCCGCGGCGGCGACGTGCATAACCCCGGTGTCGTTGCAGACGACCAGATCGGCGCGACGCAGGAGCGCGGCCACATCGCCAATTCCCCTTCCGCGCACGAGGGCGGCATCCACGTCACACGCTTGAAGAAACGCAGAGACCGATTCCGCATCTCGCGGCCCTTCCACCACCACGAGCCCGACCGACGCGGCCCGGGCTATCTCGTTGACCACCTCCGCGTGGTTTTGCGGCGGCCAGATGTTCTCCGTCTTCCCCGCCCCCGGGTGTACCACCAGCCGCACGCTCCCCACCCGCCAGTGCTCTTCGTCGAACTCCTTCGCCCACCTCTCGTTTTCCGCCGTGGGGACGATGACGGGGCTGAGATCGTCGGTTTCGGCGCCTATCTCCCGCAGCGGAAAGAGATTGTGTTCCGTCTCGCACATCCGCGCAAGTTCGTCCTCGCCCGGCAGAGGCAGGGTGAGGTTGAGGTAGGACCCGGTGAGCGAATCACCCAGTTCGTGCGAGGTCGAACCGACCCGGTAACGGGCCCCGGACAGCACGGCCAGGGCAACGCTCGTGAAGGAGAAAGACACCGTGTGAAGGACGATCACCAGGTCGTATTGTTCGCGGCGGATATCCCTGATGAGCGGTAGCAGTCCATACGGCTTCTTTTTGTCGTACAGATAGAGATCGTCGACGTACGGGTTGTTGACGAGAACGCCGCGGTTGAGCGTGGATGAAAGGACACCGATCCGGCTGTCCGGCCAGGCATTTTTGATGGCTCGAAACGCCGGGATCGCGAGGATCATGTCACCCATCTGGTTGTGCTGACGGATGACGAGGATCTTGCCGAAGCGGCCGTTGCGAAAAAACTCCGGCTCCAGCGGCCGCGCCTTCAGCATGCGGGCGAGCAGCCACATGAAGCGCCACTTCGAAGAGCGTTCGAACTCCTTGATCCATGCCATCGTGTTTCGACGCCGCCGCTCAACGGCCGGCGCGCTTGCTCCTGGTTTCGACTTCGGCCAGAATATTCTTGTAGCTCGTGTGTCGAGAGACCGCGATCACGCCTTCCTCGACCGCCCGTTTGACCTCGCAGTCCGGCTCGTGCGAGTGCGTGCAGGGGTGGAACCGGCACCCTTGTGCGTGCGGTTCGAAATCCGGGAAGCACTCCGCCAGCTCGGTCGCGTCCTCGCCGGGGTATCCGAACGTCTGGATCCCGGGTGTGTCGGCCAGGTAGCCGCGGCCGAACTTGTACAGCTGCGAGAAGGTCGTCGTGTGACGCCCCCGTCCCGTCTTCCCGCCGATCTCCCGCACCTTGAGGTCGAGTCCCGGATCGACGGACATCAACAGCGAACTCTTCCCCACCCCCGAAGCCCCGACAAACGCGTAAACCCCGGCCCCGAGCTCACCGCTGAGACCGTCGACGCCGTCACCGGTCAGAGCACTCGTCTGGAGAACGGGATAACCGCACGAGCGGTAGAGCTCCGCAAAGCGGTCGGCGTCCTCCCGGTCGACCAGGTCGATCTTGTTGAGGACGACCGCCGCCGCCACACCGCCCCACTGCGCCGACACCAGCACCCTGTCGACGAAATCGTAAAATATCGGAGGATCGATAAGCGTCGCGACCACGTACATCCGCTCTACGTTGGCCACGATCAGGCGTTCCTTGCCGCTCCGGCCGACGTGGCGCGACAGCCGGGAGTCCCGTGGGCGGACTTCCTCGATCGACCACGCGTCTCCCTCCTGACGGGGGGGACTGACGTCGACCCGGTCGCCGGCCGCCACCTGGAAGCCACGCTCCTTGATCCGGTGACGGCCCCTCAGGACGCAGGCCGCCACGGTACCGTCAGCCCTGACCACCCACACTTCGCCGCCCGTCACCCGGACGACCAACGCTTCTTCAAGATTAGCTTGCATAGCCCCCTGAAATGGAATACGCTGAGTCACACAGATTCGGATTTACCGCTACTCTGAAAATACCTTTTAAATTTTGGGCAATTACGACAATACGGGTTGAGAATACCCCCGAAGTCTGTTATTTTCCAGAAAGTAATTCTGACGAATGAAAGCAGCTACGTGGCCCCAAACCTCTCACGACGTCCACTCATGACTCCTCAAGAACTTGCCGGGTATTTTGACGAATCGCTCTGTATTTTCAATCTAAGCGCTGTTAACAAGCGGGACGCACTCGCCGAGATGGTCGAGGTCGTCTGCCAGCAGCGCAGCGTGAAGGATCGCGAGATCATTCTGGAAATGCTGCTCAATCGCGAGAGTCTCGGCAGCACCGCTATCGGCAAAGGCGTCGCGTTTCCGCACGGCCGAACGCTGGCGATCCAGAAGCTGTCGCTCCTTTTCGCGCGGTCTGAAAAAGGCATCGACTTCGAAGCAGTCGACAAAAAGCCGACGCATCTGTTCTTTTTGATCATCGCCCCGCCGCAGGACAAGGACAACCTCTACCTGCAGGTACTCGGCCAGATGGTCGACCTCATCAAGGACGACGCCAACCGAAAAAAATTCATAGAAGCCGGTTCATTCGCGGACATCCAGGCAATAACGGGACAAAAAAGCTGATGACAGACAAAGACGCACCCGTCGACCAGGCCAAACTGCTCGTGGCGCTCCAGGACCTCGATCTCATGATCAAGGAGGCCGAAGACGCCGGGACCTCGGGCGAACTCAAGGACATGGGCTTCACGCTCGACGGCGTTTCCGAGCTGCGCCTGGCCCGCGACGACCTGGCCGGCAG
>CBDUWU010000204.1:0-6659 GCA_965371015.1 uncultured bacterium
GGGGACTACTGGATTTGAACCAGTGACTTCTACCGTGTGAAGGTAGCACTCTCCCACTGAGTTAAGCCCCCTTATCCGCTAATAATTCCTCTCTATTATTGCGACGGCACGACTCCTTTGCAAGTGGTTTTGGAGGTTCTGCGCTATCATGTACTGCCCGATCTGGTTCTTCAAACCCGCCTCGACTTCTTCGTATTCGAGCCGCCGCGACGGCCTGTTGTCGACGACCTGAATGATGTGATAGCCGAACGACGTCACGACGACGTCGCTCACCTCCCCCGGCTTCAGACTGAATGCCACGTCGGAAAACGCCGGCACCATGTCCTGGCGGGTGAAGTAGCCCAGGTCGCCCCCGGTCGGGGCCGACGGCCCCTCGGAGTATTCCCTGGCCAGATCCTCGAAACTCTCGCCGGACACGGCGCGCGCGCGCAGGTCGCGGAGCGTTTGCTTCTTGGCGTCGATGTCCATCTGCGCGTCGGTCTCCGCCGTCCGGATGATGATGTGGCGGGCGTGTACGCTGTCGGGGGTAGAGAACTGCTGCGGGTTGTCATCGAAGTACGCCATCGCCAGCGAATCGGACACATCGATGGTCTGCGCGACATTCGCTTCGATGAACTTGCGCACCTGCAGGTCGTCTCTGATGAGCCCTCCGAGGTCGGAGCGGTTCAGCCCCGCCGCCGAAAGGGTCCGGTCGATGGCCGCGTCGCCACCCATCGCCTGGACGAACTGGCGCAGATACCACTCGAGCGTCGAGTCGTCGACGGCTACGCCGACGGCTTCCGATTCGAGCCAGAGCAGCGTCCGGTCGATGAGACCGTCGATCGCCCTCTCGTTGAAGGTTCGGCTGCGCAGCGAGTCCTGCGTGCCGATACCGTAGACAAGGGTATAGGTCCTGAGGTCCCTGCCCATTACGCGATGGCTGTTCACGAGGACGATGAGCTCCTCATCCACCACGGAGTCGGGGAAAGCCTCGGCCTTGCCCCCGTCTTTTCCGGAGCCGGAATCGTCTCCTCCGCCACACGCCGACAGCGACAGTGCGACGGTCAACACGACAACGGCCAGGCGGCAATATCTGATCACGTCTACCCCTTTCACGAGGGATGCGATAATTGGTTTCGCGCGGATTTCGAATCCCGCATGGTAGCAGAAAACCCGGCAGTCGGCAACGCCGGCGCCCGGGCCGCGCTAGCGGTACCGTTCGACCCCGATACGGCGGCACGAGCGGCGCACGGGACACGAGGAGCAGTGCGGCGAGAGCGGCTTGCAGACCTGCTGGCCGAAGGTCACGAGGAGTTCGTTGTAGCCGATCCAGTAGCGGCGGGGCAGGAGGTCCATCAGCGCAAACTCGGTTTCGTCGGGGTTGCCGGTCTCGACCAGGCCGAGCCGGTTCGAGATCCGGTGGACGTGGGTGTCTACGCAGATCGCGGGTATGCCGTACCCGAGCGAGACCACGAGGGTCGCCGTCTTGCGGCCGACCCCCTTGAAAGTGAGGAGCTCGTCAATTGTATCGGGAACTCGGCCGCTGTAGTCGGCGACGAGCCGGCGGGAAATCTGCTTGAGGGTCCTCGCCTTGGTCTTGTAGAAACCGGCGGGATAGATGGCCCGTTCGACCCTGCGCACATCGAGCTTGCCGAGTGCCGCCGGGGTGTCGGCGAGTTCGAAGAGCCGCCGCGACGCCTGCTCGGTGACTTCGTCCTTGGTGCGCAGGCTGATGATGGTCGAGACCAGGATGCGAAAGGGGTCGCGCTTTTCTCTCGCAATCTTCGACACCGACGGGAGTGGTTTAACGCCCACTTCCGCGGCTATGGCGGTGATGAGTCTTTCGGCGCGCCGGCGTTCGCGGGCACCGGGATTTCCTGCCGGCATATCGTGACCTGTCCAGGTTTCTTGACAGAGGCTCGGGGCGGCGACTACAATCCGTACACGACAGGCAACGCTAACAGAGGCATACAGAACATGGCCACATCAAAAAAAGCCGCCGACCCGAAGACGGAGTTCGAACGGGCCCGCAAGCGTCTCGACAAGCGCAAGGAAGCGCGCGACCTCAAGATGCACTGGGCGCACTTCTGGAACGTTTGTCCCAAGTGCGGCGGCGACATGTTCGAACAACGATCGCTCGGCATCCGCTACGAGGCGTGCCGGCGCTGCCACGGCATCTACATCGACCACTCCGAGGCCCAGCTGGTGACGAAGTTCAAGGACATCGCCCGCTGGCTCCGCGCCGCCCTGCGCCAGTCCAAAAAGCCAAAGACCTTCTGATCCGGCGTCCGGCGCCGGCGAATTCTACTTCGTCAGCGCTATTTTCCCGGTCGCTGTCCGGCCTCCAACGGTAATCCGGTACATATAGATTCCGCTGCTCACGACATCGCCGTTGTTGTTGGTGCCGTCCCACACCCTGGTGTGCGAACCCGCTCCCAACGTCCCCTCGAACACTGTTTTCACCCGTCGTCCGTTGATGTCGAACACTTCGACCCGGGTGAGGCCGCCGGCTCCCGGCACGGTGAACGAGACGTTCACCGTCGGGTTGAACGGGTTGGGATACGCGTTGTGTGTGATCCCGTCGAAGCCGGGCGTGTCGTAATCCACCGCGGTCGCCGATGTCACGAGCAACGAGACGGTGTCGCGCGCCACCATCCCGGGACACGAACCCGACTGGACGGTGAAGTACAACTCGTCGGTAATACCCGGGGTGGCCGAGGGCGGGATGACCACCTTTGTCGTGTACAGGCTGTCCTGATCGACATCCAGAACGATCCACGCGATCGGCGGAATCAGTTCCCACCCGTTGGTGTCGGTGACATGAACGTCGTACCCGTCTGTAAACACGTTGCCCGTGTTCTGGATCAGCACGTGGACCAGAGCCGTGTCACCGGGTGCGGTGTTCTCGGAATCCCACCACGCGACGGTCGCGTCGCGGAGGTCGCATTCGTCGCCCACCGGGATGAGCGCCGTCTCGGTATAGCTGATGCCGGGATCGAGGACGCTCGTCGCCGTCAGCCAGAACATATTGGTGTCGACTCCGGCGACGGCCCCCGGGGGGACGTCAAAGGTGACGGTGATCACCGAATCCCGCGGGGACAAATTGTCCAGGGCCACGCTGGGGACGGACACAGAGTACGGCCAGCCCAGCGAATCCGCGACGGTTATAGTGAACGTCTCCGGTACCAGCCCCGCGTTGGTCACCACGAATTCGATTTCGCCCGCGTGAACCGCATACCCCACCGTGTCGCGCAGGCAGTAGGTGGCGACGGCGATGATCGGCTGCGACGGCCCCTCGATCACCGGTCCGGGACCGCAGATGTCGGCGAGCGTGACGCCGGGGTCGAGCAGGATGTTGTCCGAAAAGAACTCGATCGTCCCCGGGCACTCGATCACCATGGTGCCGGGCGGATTTCCGGTCATATCGATGGTGCCGCCGGGGCCGGTGGCTACCAGCGAGTAACCCGTTGCCAGGACCGCCAGCGGTGCGGCGTGGAAGTCGATATAGCTGTTCGCCTCGCCAATGATCTTGTTTTCTTCCGATTGTTCGGCCGGCGCGGCGGGATCGCTCTTGTCGACCACCAACAGGGTGTCGATCTTGTTCGTGGTTTTGATCTTCCCTTCGATGCTGCCCGGCGGGATCTTGAGGATGACCGTCTTGCAATACTTCTGGATGGTTTTCCCCTTGATCTTCCCTTCGACATACAGGGTGTCCGCGTAGATGACGACTTCCAGTTTGGCGTCGATCACACCGTCTTTGCCCACGGTGACGTTACCGGGCGGCTTCGTACCCTTGTTGATGACCACGTTGGCCTTCGTCGACGTCACCTTCCCGTCGATTTGTGTGGGCTTGCCCTTGCCGGAATTGATAACAACGTTCTTCTTTGCGGTCACCTGGCCGTTTTTGTTTACGTTGACCGAACCCGATTTGGATTTGATCGTGACGCTGCTGCCCTTCGATTCCACCTTTCCCGTCCCCCCCACGGTGACACCGTTATTCCCGGATATCTTGACGGTTCCTTTTTTGCCGTTACCCTCGACGGTACCGTTGACGGTGACCGATCCCCCGGCCTTGATCGAAACCGGGTTGTGCGGGGCACCGGCGCCGGCGCCGCCGACCTTGCCGCCGTTGTTGATGGTGACGTTGCCTTCGGTTTCGATATTGATTACCGTCCCGCTCCCGGTACCCTGGATGGTACCGCTGACGGTGACATTGCCCAGTTTGCCGTTTCCCTTGCCGTTCCAGTTCACCGCGTGGCCCGGTCCGACCGTGGCGTCGTCCGTCTTGCCCCGTTCCGCCCCCGGCACATCGGAGCCCTTGACGCCACCCCACGTGCCCCCGTCCTTCCAGTTACCCGGCCGGGCGCTGTTGTGGGGGTCCGCCAGCACTGACAGTGCGATCAATCCCGCGAAGAACACCACGAGCGATACACCACCGAATTTCTTACTCATGAGCCGCCTCCTTGAATCGTGAATCGACAACCTGGGATACCGGGATCTTTCCGGTCTGCACACCGGCCCGGGCAGTACCGCGTAGTATATACCAATATCCAGAACGAAGGATATGATGCGTTTGCATCATTTTTCTGATCCCCGTCGTCCCTGCCCGGAGCGATCCAAGTGTAACTTTTCACAAGCTTTAGCGTCCTTTTTGACAACAACGCGGCACGGCGAGGAACGCCTGTGCCAGACGGCAAACTGGAAAGGAGATCCCCTGTGAGGTATCTACTCTGTGTTCTGGTGGTCCTGACCGGGTTCATCAACTCCTGTTCGACAGAACAGACGACGGGAGAGCGGCTTCGTCAATGGCGCCGCGGCGTCTGGTTGCTCGCGGACGGGAGCTACGCGATCTATACCGACAATCACTATTTCGTCGTATCGGCGAGCGGCGACAGTACCCGGTCAAACGTGTACTGCGGGGGATCGCAAATCGAGTTTACCGACAAGGGGCTCGCCCGCAGGCAAACCCTCAGGATTCGCAAGTTTCCGGGTGGCGACCTGACCTTGTTCAAGGAGTCGAGACCTCACTCCGACCCGCCTCTCGTTTCTCCAATGGAACTCGATATGGATCTGTTTCAGCCCGGCACATGCAAGATAGAGGGTGGCATCATATACGACTCCGTAACCGAGGTAACCGCCGGGTACATTCTATTGGATACATGCAACGGTGACCGGGAGAAGATATTCTCTGACGGTCGTTCGGTATACATGCCTGCCAACGGAGGGAAATTCTGGGCACACCGGATCGAGTCCTGGTGAGCGTGGTTCGCTTCGACTCCGGGCCTGGACTTATGTAAATAATTTTTACAACATTCAACACAGATACAGGCAGGCGGATCTTTTTGGTTGTATCTCTTGACCGGAGGTTCGCCGATCACATACCCTGTCCACACAGGGAACAATAAGTTTAATTAACGATCGGCGTAGCTGTGCCAATGGCCCGGAATAAAAAGCCCCCACCGCGTATCTCGCGGGGGGGGCTTTCTGTCTCCGGGTCACATTTGTCGAGACTCGATCACGGCGACAGGAACGCCATTCGGTTTGGTTGGCGGATATGAGTTTATGGAGGTATATACGTAGAATGAGCCGTATCCCCCTTGTTGCGGTTTCATTTGCCCTTTCAAATGGCCTGGCTTGCGGCAACCCCGACAAGCACATTGCTGCGATCGCTGGAACCGAGCTTGTTACGTTATCGGGTAGTCCCTGCAGTATTACGGTTTCGCCGGATGAGCGCTGGCTTGCATTTTGGGAGCTGAGTAGAGGCGTTGAGCATCCGTACGATTCTCATCTGTGCACCTTGGAATTGGCTACGTCTATGAAAACCACACACAAAGTCGACAGTGCTTACAATCAGTTGTCGTCGTACGGTCCCGTAGAACCATGGAAGCAGGTAGCTTCCGGATTCCAAGCTGCCAGTTGGTTGGATGGGCGGTGTTATGTGCTCGTAATTGCTGGCACTGTTCCCAAGTGGTTATATTTCACACCCGCCGTGACTGATGTTGTGTGGTCAACGGTTCCCACGGATCTTACATGTAGCGACTGCCCACCGCCGGAAAGTGTCAATCCAATGGTTGAAGACCTCGTGGGACGATGGCTCCTGAATCATGGCCGGCTGTACAGTCTCGCGAAGTCAGAGGATCACACCGATCAATACCTCTATCATGTCGATAAGAATTTCGAAGGTGCTGGTATTCTCAGGACGAATCCAACAGAAAGCCAACCCGTTGTCCAACACCCTCCTCGAAGGTTCAAGAACACCGCGATCAACGCTCTACGAATCTCGCCGAATGAGCGCTACCTCGCGTATGGTTTATTTCTGAAGCTAAGAGCTCCGATGCCACTACCAGACCAGAAAATCGAACTTCACGTGTACGATCTCGCGAATAAGAGAGACTTCAAGATTTCGTCGGGATATCGCTACATCAGTAACCTCATCTGGAGTCCGGATTCGAATAGGCTTTACTTCGCGGGGATTCAAGGAGAGAACCGGGCCGTTTATCGGGTTGATGTCGACAAAGCTCTGGCGGAGTAAAGATAATGATCGATTTTTTTAGTCGACCAGATGGTGCTGTTGCGATAAGCATATAGTCGATTGAATCGAAGATGCGACCGTGGCTGTGGAATTTCCTCACCGCGTCTCGCGTGTCCGGTACTGGAGCGCCTCGGCGACGTGACCGGCA
>CBDUWU010000205.1:0-6634 GCA_965371015.1 uncultured bacterium
CTTTGCCGGTTCCGAAACAGCGATCATTGCCTGCGATCGGATCCGTATGCGCCACCTCGCCAACAGGGGTAACAAACGCGCGCAACTGGTCCTGCGCTATCTCGACGACCCCGAGTACTTTCTCAGCGCGGTCCTGGTGGGGACGAATCTCGCCGTCGTCGGCTGCACGACGACGTTTACCGCGATCTGTACGATGCACTTCGGTGCGAGCGGCGGCGCCGTGGCTACCGTTGTCCTGGTGCCCGTATTTCTGCTGTTCAACGAAATCATTCCCAAGGGGGTTTTTCTCTACTACCGCAACCGCTCGGCGCTGGGTGCCGTATATCCGTTGCGGGCACTTTCGACGGCGTTGTATCCGGTCGTCAAATCATTCTCCATCATCGCGGATGCTTTTTCACGCGTTCTTCCCGGCAGGTCGTCGAGGCGAAATATTCATCTCAGCATGGAAGAACTTCTGTTTCACATCGGTGACAGCGGGGAGGCCGGGCTGATCGCCCCCGAGACGACGGTGCTGGCGAGACGCGCCGTCGATTTGAAGAATCTGAAGGTGAGCGACGTGATGGTCCCGTTGGACCGGGTCATAATGGTGGAGTACGACAGCACGATGGACGAGTTTCGACAGGCGTTTCGCAGGGCGGGATATTCGAGGATGCCGGTCTACCGCGGGACGCGCACAAGCGTGGTCGGCGTCGTTTCGGTGCACGAATTGATGCGGCGCAAGAACCCCGATGAGTTGCGAGAGCAGCTGATACCGCCGTACAAGTTGACGCGGGAAACACCGCTGGTGACGGTACTGTTCCAGATGAAGGAGCAGGGGCGCCACATGGGGATGGTGCTCGACGAACACGGCGACGTGGTGGGGATGACGACGCTGGAAGATATTCTGGAGAAATTTGTCGGCGCTATCGCCGATGAATTCAACTAGGCGTTAAATATGTTGAGTGAAGCTCCATTTCCAATAAAAGGCCGTAAGGCACTGCTCTTGGCCAACGGGATGTTTTCGCCGGTTTGGGCGAAAACGGCGGTGTGTTATTTGATGTACCAGTCACAAGACACGGTGGCCGTGCTCGACGCCGGTCAGGCGGGCTTGACAGCGGAGAGTATCCTGGGCTTTGGCGGCAAGGTTCCCGTGGTGGCGACGGTCGGGGAGGGGGTGGCGCTGGGGGCGGAGTTGGCGATTGTCGGGACGGCGCCGGCGGGTGGTGGACTCGAGGGAAACGTCCGGGAAGAGGTGCTCGAGTGTCTCCGTGCCGGGGTGGATGTGGTGAGCGGGCTGCACGTGTTTCTCAATGACGACATCGAGTGCCGCGTCGCCAGGGCGGCGACGGGAGCGAGGATCTGGGACGTGCGCCGTGTCGAGGGTCCGTTCCCGGTGTCGAAGGGCGACGGTTGCACGACGGGGGCCAGAGCGGTAATGGTGGCGGGGACCGACTGCAATGTGGGCAAGATGACGGTTTCGGCCGAGTTGAGCCGGGCGGCGTCGGAGGATGGCGTGGCCGCTTCGTGGGCGGCGACGGGGCAGACTGGCATGATTCTCCGCGAGCGGGGTATCTGTATCGACCGCGTCGTGTCCGACTTCGTCGGCGGTGCGGTCGAGGAGCTGATGAACGCCGAAGCCGCCGGACGGGAACTGGTATTCGTTGAGGGACAGGGGGCGGTGCTCCATCCGGGTTACGGCGGGGTGGCGCTGGGGCTGCTGTACGGCGTGATGCCCGACTGCATCGTTCTGTGCCACGTGGCCGGGCGCGACAAACTCAAGCGGCTCGAGACACCGATCCTCCCTCTGTCGGAGCAGATTGCCCTCCACGAGCGCCTGATGGCGCCTTTCAAGCCGTCCAGAGTGGCCGCGGTTATACTGAACACACACGGACTCGGCGAGTTGCAGGCGATCGCCGAAATCGAGCGGGCCCGGGAAGAAGCCGGAGTGGTGGTGGACGATGTGGTAAGGTTCGGGTGCGGCCCCGTCCTGGAAGCAGTCCTCGCCCACACGGCGCTTCGCTGATCCTGAGGAGAATCCCATGAAGCTGACACTCGAATCCCTGCGGTTAGATTCGGTTCACCCCTTTCAGATCGCGCGCAGCACCCGCGCCGAGTTCGATCTCTTCGTATTTTCGCTCGAATATGAGGGGGTTACCGGGTTGGGTGAGGCGGCGCCCCAGAAGTACTACGGCGAGACGCCCGACACCCTCGCGGCTGCCGTCGAGTCGATCGGAGGAATGCTCGAGGGCGACCCGGACGCGCTGCTCGAGAGTCTCAACGAAGAGGGCGGTGACTTGTGCGAGGCGCTCGACGGGCACGCGTCGGTACGCGCCGCGATCGACATGGCGCTCTGGGATATTCGGGGCAAACTCGAGGGTAAACCGTGCTACGAACTCTTCGGCGCAGAGCGATCTGATACGCCGCTCACGTCGTTCACCATTGGCTGGGACAAACCCGAGGTAATCGACAGCAAAGTCGACGCGGCGGCGCCTTACAAGATACTCAAGGTCAAGGTCGGGCTTCCCGGCGACATGGAGATTCTGGATCGCATCCTTGCTCGCAGCGGAAAGAAGGTGCGCGTCGACGCCAACGAGGGCTGGGATATCGAAATGGCGATCGACAAGACGCGCGAGCTATACGAGCGGAACATCGAATTCTGCGAACAGCCGATCTCACACGAGGACGAAGAAAGCCTGCGCGAGCTCAAGCGCGTCAGCCCGCTCGAGATCATCCTCGATGAAAGTATCGTCGAGCCGGGCGACGTCGCGCTCAAGGCTGACCAGGGGCACGGGATCAACATCAAGCTGATGAAGTGCGGGGGGATCTCACCCGCGCTCGACCTGATAGCGGAGGCGCGGCGTTACAGCCTCAAGGTGATGCTGGGCTGCATGCTGGAAACGTCGGTCGGTATCACGGCGGCGGCGCACCTGAGCCCGCTGGTCGACTATGCCGACCTCGACGGTAATCTGCTGCTGGCCGGTGACCCGTTCGACGGTGTCAAGGTCGTCGACGGCAAACTGATACTCCCCGATGGCCCGGGCCTCGGTGTCACGCGCAGATAGTCCCCCCAGGGTTGTTATTCGAAGATTACCACGGCCATCGCGTGGTCGCGTGAATGGGTGATGGTGCAGTGGATCCGTGAGGCGCCGAGGGAGTCGAAGATCTCGCGGCAGCGCCCGTGGAGGACCACTTCGGGGGTGCCTGCCGGCCGGCGCAGGACCTCGATATCGCGCCAGCGCACACCATCCGACCAGCCCGTACCGAGCGCTTTCATGACGGCTTCCTTGGCGGCAAATCGGCCGGCGATCCGGGGGATGGGGTCGGCCCAGCGGGAAAAATATTCGCGTTCCGCACCGGTGAAGAGCTTGTGCAGGAAACGCTCACCGTTCTCGAAGTGGACGCGCGATATGCGATCGATTTCGATCAGGTCTGTGCCGATACCCTTGATCATGGTTCGACGATAGTACACCATAACGGTGACATAAATCTTGCCAACTTTATCGGCGCGGGAGTACGGTCAGTCAACATGAACGATCCAGAGTCCTCCCGGCACTTCCGCCGCAATTTTATCTTCGGCATCCTCAACGGCACGCTCGTTAACTTCGGTCTCGCCTTTGTCGATCCTTTTACCGTTATCCCCGTGTTCATCACCCGCGCGGGCGGTTCGAGCGTGCTGGTCGGTCTGGCGGCGGCCGTTTACGGCGCCGGCTGGTTTCTGCCCCAGGTGTTTGTCGCCCGCTACGCCGAGACGCGCTGGCGTGTTCTCAATATATACCGATTCACGTCGGTGCTGCGCGTGATGGCGTGGGCCTGCGTCGTCCTCGTCGTATTCGCCGTCGACCCCGCACGCCAGTTGTTGTTCGTCTGGCTCGTCGTTCTGTTCATGTTTGCCGGGACCATATGCGCCGGTGTGGCGGGAATTCCGTTTCTCGAGGTGACGTCGAAGACGATACCGGCCAATCAGCGCGGTACGTTCTTCGGTATCCGCCGCCTGTCGGGCGGCGTGTTGGGGATCCTCGCGGGGATAGTCGTGGCCGTCGTCGTCGGCGGCGAGAGTACGGCCGTGTGGGCGCAAGGGTGGTTCTATCGCTCGATCGAAGGCGTCGTGGACTCGGCGGGCTGGACAGGGCACGAGTTTCCGTACAATTACGGGATTCTCATCGTGGCGGGGGCGACGCTCAGCGCCGTGGGAATGTTCATGTTCGGGCTGATCCGCGAGCCAAAGGCAAAGGTCGTCCACAAGCTCCGTCCGCTGCGCGACCACCTGCGCGAGGGCTTCGAACTCCTGGGCCGGCGGGGTAACTATCGACTGTTCTTTATCGTTCGCATCTGCTGGCAGCTCACATCGATGGCGTTCCCCTTCTACGCCACTTATGCGTACTCGGTGCTCGGCTATTCCGAAGCCAGTGTCGGCGTGTTCGTCTCACTCTGGGTCGCGTCCGGCGTGATCTCCAACTACGTATGGGGCAAGCTCGCCGACATCAAGGGCAACCGCATCGTGCTCGTCCTGACGGCGCTCATTTCGCTGGCACCGCCGTTGATGGTGCTGTTCGTCCTCAGAGACGGAACGACCGGGGCAGCGGACGGCGCCGGCGCCCAGGCGTTCTGGTTGTTTGCGTCGACGTTTGTGATCAACGGGTTCTCCCGCAGCGGCCGTTTTATCTCCAACATGATGTACCTCCTCGAGGATGCCCCCGAAGACCGCCGCCCCCTCCACGTCGGGTTCATGAACACCGTGTCTTTTCCGTTCATGCTGAGCCCCGTACTGGGCGGATGGATCGTCCAGTCCGTTTCGTTCCAGGCCTTGTTCGCCGTCTCGGCCGTGTTCGCCGTCGTCAGCGTCATCCTCAGCGCCCGACTGGAGGAACCCCGAGTCACAGGGCCTGCCGCAGAGGCGGGATATCCAGACCTCGAGGTGCGATAGAATGAAGAATATATTCTTCCTGTATCTGTTTGGAGCTGTCGGCTTGTTGCTCGTGACTGCCCATACATATGAATATGTCATGGATGACGCACTGATCACGCTCCGGTATTCGGAGAATTTCGCGTCGCACGGAATGCCAATTTGCAACAGAGCAGAGGTCGTTGAACCGACAATGGGCTACACATCTCCGGTGTGGATGATCGTGAATTCCATTACCGCTTTCCTTACGGACGACAAAGATGCCTTGGTATTCTTCACCAAAGTGTACTCGTTTCTCGCAATGATGCTGTTCCTGGTATTTGTATCGCGCTGGGTGATCGATCGTGGCTACAAACTCGGTGAAGGGCTGTTTCTGATATTTTTACTTTTCTGGAACCCGGTGATCGGGTTGCACATCAACTCCGGAATGGAGACGATCCTGTTCGGGGTACTCGTATTCGCGTTCGCGTATATGATATTGAGCAAAAAAAACTACTTCATGGCCCTGGCAGTCGGGTTTCTTTGCTACTTGACGAGGCCGGAAGCTGGAGTGATCGTCTTCATATTCTGGTTTCTGGAATTCCTGCAGAACAGAAAACTGAAGAGGAGCGCCGTTGCGGCTGCAATGCTGGGCGCTTTGTTACTCGGATATCACCTCGCTGTGTGGCGGTTTTATGGAGACGTGTTTCCCGCTCCTTTTTACTCGAAGCAGGCAACGGGGTCTCTGCTCAAGATCGCAGCGTTGAAAGATTCAATTGTATTTCTGGTCTTTTCAGCTCTCCCATTTCTGATCGTCTCAGTCACCGGTCGCCGGCCTGACTGGTCTAAACTGAGGATAGTTTTCTTGTTTCAAGCGGTGTTGTTCTCGTTCTATCTGACCGTCAAGCCAATGATGAATGTCGCGTACCGGTACCAGATGCCCGTTTTGTTTTTGCTCTATCTGACGACTTTAGTCGCGTACCTTCGGTTCGCAAGAACCAAAGAACCAAAGAACCAAAGAACCCGTGTTCTGGTGTATTCGCTGGTTGGATTCCTGTGGATATTCAATCTGGGCGTGACAGACATGTATGCAAAAAAATTGGGCACGGCCGCCAGGAATCTGAGGCAAATCGGGCTGGTTTTGGAACAAAAAAACGACCACAAAAGCTGGATGGCTTATGGAGATGCGGGTTTTGTGTGTTTCTACAGCGGGTTTAACACGATAGATCTCGTCGGCCTGAATAGCAAACAGATCGCCAAAGGCCTGCTTTCGGAGGAAGACGCCTTGAGAAAACCGGAAGTGCGAATCGTGCTGAAAAACGCAGAATTTTCAGCCGATGAAGCCATTGTATCCAGATTTGACCTTGAGCCATTTGGTCTTTTGTACGTTGGCAGCGTTCCCATGACACGAGACTCCAGGAAGACGATGGTTGTTCAGTTTTACACGAGAGACGGGTTCCTGACTTCGGAGGATCTTGCTGGAATCGAAACAGCCCCGGATTACGACAAGAGCTGGTTTGAGTCTGCGTATTACCTGGGGCGCAAGATTATCAAAAGGAGATAGCTGCCCACCCCCCTCCCCCGGGTCCTGTCGAATCGACTGACCCCCTCTCCTTCGAGAAAACTTGGTCCCCGTGTCACCGGGCCTGCCGAAGAGTCCGGATATATGGCAGAATAGAAATGGGTTCCGGACGTGTGCGAACGTCGGCCACGCCGGATTAGACCTTGACTTCAGTCGTAATATCGTGTTATCCTGCTGTCGCTACTGGGAGT
>CBDUWU010000206.1:0-6632 GCA_965371015.1 uncultured bacterium
GGTCGACGACAGTGTGCTCGGTAACGGTGACGGTGTCGTAGATGCCAACGAACAGTTCGCGCTGTATTACATTATCAAGAATTTCGGCACGGGGACGGCGTACGGTCTGGCCGCGACGCTGGCCGATCTGGACGCTGGTTTTATCGTGACGATCGGTGCGGACGGATACCTGGACGTCGGGCCAATGGGACAAGCCGAAAACGCGGGCGGGTTCATCCTGCAGGAACCAGACGTCTTGTCCGAGCACCACCTGGAGATCACCATCTTCGACGGTTGGGGCCGGACGTATGTAGACACGTTCGAATTGCGTCCGCCGGATCCCCCGGACAGCCTCACATTTGATCCGAGCCTGGGTGCCGACCGGCTGTCGTTGACCTGGTTCCACAGTCCGAGTCCGGATGTCGCCCGTTATAATGTGTATCAATCGTCGCAGTCGGGTGGCCCGTACAGCCGTATCAATCTGGATCCGGTCGACCACGCTTTTTTTCTGGCGCCGAACCTCCAGGGCAGCACCCGCTATTATTTTGTGGCGACGGCGGTCGATGGGTCGGGGAACGAGAGTTCGCAGTCGGGAGAATTTTCCGGCAGCACCAACCCGCCCCAGTTGCCCGGCTGGCCCATTTCGATGAAGCGCGAAACGGTGAGTTCGCCGGTAATCGGCGACATCGACGGAGACGGAGACCTCGAGATCGTCCAGGGGGACGACAAGGTTTACGCATGGCACCACGACGGCGTCGAACTGATCGACGCCGACGGAAACGCCCAGACGTGGGGAGTGCTTTCGACGGCGGGCGACGAATTCGTCTCGCCGATCGCGCTGGCCATGATCGACGGAAATCCCGGGCTCGAAATCCTGGCGGCGTCGCGTTCGACACGCGAGGTGTACGTAATGAACTACCAGGGTGTAGTGCTTCCGGAATGGCCACGGGCCGTAGAAAACTACATACGCGCCGGGCTCGTCGCGGGTGACATAAACGACGACGGCGTCGTCGAGATCATCGCCGCTGACGAAAGAGGCGTGATCTACGTCTGGAACGGCGACGGGACCGAGTACGTCGACGGCGACGCCAATCCGTCGACGCAGGGAGTGTTTTACCGGATGCCGGGTAACTCGTACCTGTTTTCCGCCCCAGCCGTGGCGGATATCGACAACGATGGTGTCAATGAGATCATCGCGGGTTCACAGGGGGCGATGCTCTACGTGCTGAACGAGGACGGATCTGCTGTCCCCGGTTTTCCCGTCGTCCTCGACGAACCCGTGTGCGGCAGTCCCGCAGTGGGGGATATCGACAACGACGGTGACCTCGAGATCGTCGTAAACCAGCTGTACGGCATGATCCGGGCCTATCATCACGATGGATCGTCAATGTGGGTCCAGTGGTTTCCCAACAACATCACATTCGGACCGTCGCCGGCCCTGGGCGACATCACCGGCGACGGCAAACTGGAGTGTTTCATACCGAGCGCAAACAAGAACCTCTACGCGATTCGGTACAACGGTAGTATCGTCCCCGGCTGGCCGGTTGCGTACAGCACAACGACCTACACAGAATCGTCGCCGATTGTCGCCGACCTCGACGGAGACGGCAGCCTTGACGTCATCCTCGGGGACGAATCCAAGCTGATCAAGGCGTGGGATGCCGGCGGCAACATGCTCGACGGTTTTCCGCTCGGCACCGGTGACGCGATGCGCGCCGTGCCGGCTGTGGAGGATATTGACCGCGACGGAGACGTCGACCTCATCGCGGCGGGCTGGGATATGGGAGTTTACGTCTGGGATTTCCCCGGCGCACACGTGTCCAGTTTTGACGGCTGGCCGAGTTTTCACGGCAACCATCACAACGACGGCCTGCACGGGTCGAGGGTTGCGACCGGGGTCGGCGGCGTGACGTTCGCGTCGCAGGTGCGTCCCGGTGCGGGAGTAGCACTCGAGTGGCACATTCCGGCGTCGGCCGGATTTGTCTTCGATGTCCAGCGGGCCGTGGTTTCCGGTCCCGATGCCGATCCCGGTGCGCCGGGCGCGCCCGGCGTATTCGGCACGGTGGTGGCGGGTCTGACGGTGGGGACCGGCGGAGAACTGCGACACGTCGACACGGGCGTGCTCGCGGGAGAGACTTACGTTTACCGTCTGGCGGACGCCGACAGCGGCGAGGAGATTCATACGACCGGTTCGATCTATGTTCCGGTGACGAGGGGTGACTTGTCTCAGAACTACCCGAATCCGTTCAACCCCGTTACCAGAATCACCTACCTGGTACCCGACGGTGGGGCGCACAAGGTACGCCTCGTCGTATACGACGTCCGTGGTGCGCGTGTACGTACGCTGGTGGATGACCGGAAAGCGGGCGGCAGGTATACGGTGGAGTGGGACGGACGCAACGACCAGGGACAGGTAGTGGGGTCGGGTGTGTATTTTTACCGTCTCAGGGAAACGAACTATACGCAGACCAGGAAGATGCTGCTGCTCAAATAACCGATTGCAGTAACCGGGCCCGCCGGATCCGGCGGAGAGCCCGTGGCCACCCCCCTCGGGACTAAGGGGAAGAACGAGTGGGGCTCTCAAGGAGAACTCGATGATCCGTGATCATGACAACAGAAAGTCACTCCTCGGCGGTATCGCCGCGGCCGTGGCGGTGGTGGCGGCGGTCGTGATGATTCCGCAAGTCGTTCCGGCGACCACGACGCTTTTTAAGACCGACCTGACACCGGCGGATGTGACCGTCCGGGTGCAGGACGGAAAATCACGAGTCGTCGTGGACGATCCCCAGTATCTGCAGCTCCAGGACGAAGGGCACCCGGAGCTTCCGTACCGGCTCGTCAGAATCCTGCTGCCGGCCGGCCACGAGGTGGCCGACTACCGGTTCGTTTACAAGGGACGGACAGTGATCACCGACAGTTTCGATCCGGTTCTGGCCCCGCCGATGTTTTCGGTGGACGGCGACATCGCCAGCGCCGAGCCGCTCGCCGAGTGGCTCTCCGGTTCCGGCGCCGGGCCGGTGAAAGCGGGCCGCTACCTGGGGACGGGGTACTACCACGGTCACGCTATCGCCGGGTTTGCCGTCTTCCCGTTTGCCCTCGAGGACGGATCTCTCGTTCTGCTCGAAGACATTACCGTGGAACTCGACACCCGGCCGGCGGGAGACATGCCGGAACTGGTGAGGCGCGAGCGTTTTCGTGATGGATTCGCCGACCGGATACGTCAAGAACTGTCGGCCCTCGTGGTAAACCCGGAAGCGGCGTCGTCGTACCGGGTGGGCGAGGTCCGGGTCGAAAAAGAAACGGGTGGTTTCCAACCGACATCCTACCCGTCGCTCGAGGGAAGCCCCGTCGACTACGTGATCATCACCACCGACGCCATGGCGGCGTCCTGGCAGACACTGGCGGACTGGAAGACGGCGAAGGGCGTTCCAACCGTCATCCGGACGGTAGAGTGGATCGAAGCGAATTACCGCAACGGATCTGATCTCGCGGAAACTATTCGTACATTTATCAAGGACGCCTACGGGAAGTGGGGCATCACGTACGTGCTGATCGGCGGCGATATCGAGTATGTGCCGGCGCGTTTTGCGCGCAGTTGCTTCGTGTCCTCCATCGGGGCCATGCTGCCGACGGACCTCTACTACGCCTGTCTGGACGGCGACTGGAACGACGATCACGACCACATATTCGGCGAGATGCCGGGCGGGCAATGCCCCGGCAACGACGACGCGGTCGATCTCTACGCCGAGGTCTATGTCGGCCGCCTGCCGGCGCGGAATGCCGCCGACGTGGCGCTACTCACTTCGAAGATCATGGCGTACGAGACCCCCAACGACGCCGACTTCGCCAACAGGGTTCTGTACCTCGCCGAGGTGCTGTTTCCCATCAACTGGAAACTGGGTGACACGATTACCATGAACGGCGCTGACCTGGCGCAGTTCACGTACCTGACCAAGATGACGGACCCGTCGCTCGACGTCGTCAGGCTATTCGAGACCGAGTGGCTGTATCCCGGGTCGATCCACGAGCAGTATACGACGGTGCGCGATTCTCTCGATGCCGGGTTCAACCATGTCATCCACATTGGACACGGATTTCGCTTCAACATGTCGGTCGGAGACAAGAGCTTCATGAACACCGACGCCGATGTGATGACAAACGGCGCCAAGCTGTCGAATCTCTACCTGCTGAACTGCACGGCGGTGGCGTTCAATTACTTCTGTCTGGGTGAGCACTTTCTTCTCGCCCCCTACGGCGGCGGCGTGAGCGTCGTCGGAGCCGCCGAGAGCGCGTATCCCAACGCGTCTTCCTATTATATGTACGAGTACTACGACCTGCTCTTTCTCCAGGGCGAGGTCAACATCGGAGAGGCGTTTCATCGCTCCCGCTTGACGCGGACCGCGTATGCGGTGCTGGGCGACAACGTCGATCTGTGGACCCACTACATCTATGCGTTGCTCGCCGATCCCGAGATGCCGCTGTGGACGGACGAGCTGGACACGCCCCAGGTTACCCACGTTTCGAACGTCGGTCTGGGGACGTCTTCGATACAGGTCACCGTCCAGGTGGGGGGATCTCCGATCGACTCGGCCTGGGTGTGTCTGAGCAAGGGCGACGATGACTATCAATACGGAGCCACCGACGGTGCGGGCCAGGCGACGTTCAATTTCCGGGCCGAGAGCCCGGGAGATATCAGGGTGGTGGTCACGGGACGCAATCACGCCCGTTACGAAGGAAACGTGGAGGTGGATACGGCCGTCACCGCTTACGTAACCGTCAACGGCCTGACGATCGACGACGACAACACCGCTGGAACATCGGGTAACGGCGATGGAGTAATCGACGCCGGCGAAACGGTGGACTTGTGGCTGGAAATGGCCAACACCGGCGGCGTCGCCAGCGGCCTTGTGGACGTGGTACTCGCCACGACGACACCCGGCGTAACTATTTCGGACAATTCAGCCTCTGTTGGCGTCGTCGCCGAGGGTGGAACGTGGGTGGCATCCGATAAGGTGCGGGTCACCTTCGCCGCCGGTCTCAGCGACGAAACGGCCGCCGAATTCGAAGTGACGATAAAAGAAGGGGGCGCCGACACGTGGTACGACGCGTTCGCCCGAGTCGTTCACGCGCCGTCTCTCGATCTCGTCACTCTGAGAATCGACGACACGGCGGCGGGCAACAGTGACGGCGTCGTGGACGCGGGCGAGCCGTTTAGCCTGTACTACGGTATCAAGAACTTCGGCACGGGAGCCGCCAACGGCCTGTCGGCATCGATCGTCGACCTCGATGGCGCTTTTTCCGTCGGATCCGGATCGGACGTCTATCCCGACCTCGGGGCGATGGGAGCCGCCGAGAATTCCGCCGGATTTATTCTCCTCGAGCCCGACGTCTCCACCGCCCACGAGATTGAAATCACCATTATAGACGGCTGGGGACGGGCATATGTCGACACGTTCGAATTGCGGCCTCCGGATCCGCCCGCCAACCTGATGTTCAATGCAGGGTTGGGAGCGGACCGTCTCGGAGTCGAGTGGAGTTTGAGCACGACGCCGGACGCATTGCGCTACAACGTATACCAGTCGTCTCTGGGGGGCGGGCCGTACACCAAGATCAACGCCGACCCGGTAGACCACGCGGTGTTCGTCGCGGTGGGGCTGGCGCCGAGCACGCGCTACTATTTTGTGGCGACGACGGTGGATGATTCCGGCAACGAAAGCGCGCAATCGCTGGAATTTTCGAGCACGACTAATCCCGACCAGCTCGCCGGCTGGCCGATACAGATGAGTCTGGCGACCACGAGTTCGCCGGTGGTCGGCGATATCGACGGTGACGGCGATTTGGAGATCGTCCAGGGTGACGACAAGGTCTACGCCTGGCACCACGACGGCGTCGAGTTGATCGACGGCGACGGCGACGCGCAGAGCTGGGGAGTCCTCACAACCGCGGGTGACGAATTCGTCTCCCCGATCGCGCTGGCCAGGATCGATGGAAATGCCGGCCACGAAATTCTGGCGGCGTCGCGTAATACGCGCGAAGTCTACGTTTTCGATTATCAGGGGAACGCGCTTCCGGGATGGCCGCAGCCGGTGGAAAACTATATCCGCGCCGGGCTCGTCGCCGGCGACATCAACGACGACGACGTGCTGGAAGTGATCGCCGTCGACGAAAGAGGCGTGATCTACGTCTGGAACGGAAACGGCACCGAATACATCGACGGCGACTCCAACCCGTCGACTCCCGGCGTGTTCTACCGGATGCCGGGCAACTCGTACCTGTTTTCCGCCCCCGCCGTGGCCGATATCGATAACGACAACGTCTGTGAAATCGTGGCGGCGTCGCAGGGTTCACAATTGTACGTGTTCAATGAAGATGGATCCATCGTTACAGGGTTCCCCGTTACCCTCGACGAACCCGTGTGCGGCAGCCCCGTCGTGGGGGACATCGACGACGACGGCGACCTGGAAATCGTCGTCAACCAGTTGTTCGGGAGGATCAAGGCGTATCACCACGATGGATCGACGTTGTTCTCGGGCTGGGTCCCGAACAACATCACGTTCGGCCCGTCGCCGGCCCTCGCCGACATCACCGGCGATGGCAGGCTGGAGACGTTCATCCCCAGCTCCGACGGTAATCTCTATGCGTTCCAGTACAAC
>CBDUWU010000207.1:0-6491 GCA_965371015.1 uncultured bacterium
GATACCAGAACGCCTCTACCGGGTCAAGCCGCCAGAACCCGTAAGTCATCTTTTCTTGAACGCCTCCAGTACCGACTTCGGAACCATTTCGGAAATATCTCCGCCGAGTTCACCCAGCTCGCGAACAATAGAACTGTGCAGATATATATATTGCTCGCCCGGCATCAGGAACACTGTTTCAAAATCCGGATTCAGTTTCCGGTTCATCAACGCCAGCATGAGTTCGTACTCGAAATCCGACACTGCCCGCAACCCGCGAATCACGACGTCGACGTCGAGGCGGCGGACCTCGTCGGCGAGCAGCCCCGAAAACGTTTCGACGTAGACGTTTTCGAGGTCGGCGACCGCGTTTTCGACTTGTTGCTTGCGCTCTTCGAGGCTGAACATCGCCTTTTTGTTGTACGCCTCCGCGACGGCCACGGTCAGATGACCGAATACCCGACTCGCCCGCATGATGATGTCGAGGTGGCCGTTGGTAATGGGATCAAATGTGCCGGGGTAGAGCGCCTTTCTCACCTTTGTCTCCTGAAGTGCATTCCGACGGCACCAGACTTATTCCCAGAACGACAGTCGAGAGTCGCCGTAGCGCCTGGTTTTCGAGAATTTCAATGAACCCAGAGCGTTCTTTTCGACGGGCTCCGAGTGTTCGAGTATCAGCATTTCAATATTAGCATAAGCCGTTTCACGAAAGTGAGTTAATAATCGCTCGCCGTCTCCTTTCCCGTAGGGCGGGTCCGCGAATACGATTGCGCCCGGAATCGGCGTGAGGCCTCCCCGTTCGAGGTATTCATGAACATCCCGGCGGTGGATGCAGAAACGGCCGGGGTCGACGCCACAGTCCTCCAGGTTGCGTTCCAGGAGCTCCAGGGCTTGCGGCATGCGCTCGACAAAGTGTGCCGCAGCCGCGCCCCTGCTGATCGCTTCGATGCCAACCCCGCCGGAGGCGCTGAACAGGTCGACGAATACCACGCCGACCACCCGGTCCTGGATCGCCGAGAACAGGGCCTCCCGGGTGCGTTCCATAGTCGGACGTACTCCGGCATCCGCGGGGTAGGAGAGGATCCGCCCCCTGTACTCCCCCGCGATGACACGCGGCTGTTTCTTTCGGGATTTGCCCACGTCCGGAATACTACTATAAAACAAACGGCGGGGCCAGATGGCCCCGCCGTTTACTCCCCCCAACAGGATCGGACGGATCAATCGTCTAGCGCATCGACATATCGGTCGCTTCGGCGACTTCACCCACGATGCGCGGTGTGACGAAGATGATCAACTCTCGCTTTTTCGTCGTCTTGCTCGTGAACCGGAAGAGCCCTCCGAGGATCGGAATGTCCTTGAGAACCGGCAGACCGCTCCTGACCTCGGATTCCACTTCCTGGATCAGACCACCGATCACGGCCGTCTCGCCGTCACGAACGATCACCCGGGTGTCGGACTCCTGGAGGGAGATAATGACACCGCCCTGTACCGTCGCCTGGCTGCTCAGCTCGGAGATCTCGGGGTGCAGATCCATGGTAATTGTCATGTCGGAGTTCACGTGCGGGGTGACACGAAGCGTCACACCGATCTTCTTCAGCTCGGTAATAGCGTTGCCTGCTTCGTCGGCCACGATCAACGGGATTTCCTTACCGACGAGGATGGTGGCTTCCCTGTTGTCCGTCGTCGTGATCCGCGGATTGGAGATGATGTTCGCCCGGTTGTCCTTCTCGAGGGCTTCGAGCGTGAACATCAGTTCGCCCCAGCTCTGGATCGTCCCGATGCGGAACTTGCCGAACGGGTCGGTCATCGGGTCGCCGATGACAGCGTCGGCGGCAGCGTTGGCGTTGGACGACATCAGGTTGAGCGCGTGCCACTGGACACCGAGCTCGCGGATGACTTCGACGTCGACGTCGATCATCTTGGCCGTGATTTCGACCTGGCTGATGCGCGTATCGAGGTTGACGGCCAACTCGGCGATGCGGTTGGCCACGCGCGGAATATCATTGATGATGACGGCGTTGTTGTCTCGTTCCGCCTCGACCGTACCACGCTTGGTGGTGACGCTCTTCATCGCTGTCTTCAGTTCCTTGGCGTTCACGTAGTTCAGCTTGACGACGCGGGTGACCATCGGCTCGAGGTCTTCCTTCTGCCTGGCCAGCTGCGCGTCGTCGAGTTCCTCGTCCCTCAGGTTGTCCATCGTTCCCACGCGGATCAAACCGTACTCGTCGCGCATTCCGTAACCGTGGGCCTTGAGGATCACGTCGAGGGCCTCTTTCCAGGGAACGTCCACGAGGTGGATCGTCACGGCGCCCTCGACCTCGATGCCGGTCACGATATTGGCGCCGGCAAACTCGGAGATGGAGCGAAGCACCGTCTTGATGTCGGCGCCCTGGACGTCCATCGTGATCTTCTTGTCGGACATCATCGTGCTGCTCGTCGTAAACGACACCTCACCGGTCCTGTTGTCGCGCATTATCAGGCCGGTCTGGCCCTTGGACGGATCGCGGTGCACCCACGTCTCTTTGCTCTCGTCCTGAGGGACCTGGGCGCGGGCGAGGGTGAGTCCGGTGTTCGGATTGGTCTGCTGCATAACAGGCTGTTCTGTCGCCGGGCTGACCCACGAGTCCTCGTTTTTGCGCTCGATTTGCGGCTGAACGTCGGTCGCCTGCGGATCCCATGCGGAACCGAACGACGCGCTCATGGTCTCCTGTGTCGGGGGCGCGGCGGGTGTGGTCGCCGGAGTCGAAGCCTTCGGCGCCTCGCCGGCGAAGAAGCTCACCTCGACCGTCGTACCGTTCTTGGCGACCTTGTAACGGGTGCCCTCGGTCAGGTCGAACACGACCCGGGTCACCTCGTCGGGATCGCTGCGGAACTGGCTTGTGCGGACCCCACGAACGAGTTTGTCGTCGCCTTCATAGCGGGTCTGTTCGAGCGCGTGACGCGCTCCCACCAGGTCCACCACGAGGCGATTGGGGTTGCTCAGGAGAAAATCCTGAAAGTCCGCCGATCCAGTCTGCTCAATCAGATACTTGGTCGACGTCGCCGATTTCTCGACGCGGATCAAGTTGACCTTGGCAACATCCGACTGGGCTACCGACGTCAGTGCCATAACGCCGGTCAGAAGGATCGCAAGGACCATTCGGTGTTTCACGGACAGTGCTTTCATCGTTTTACTCCTTCTTGCCTTTGAACGAGGTGAAGCGTGAATTTCGACGTTTGTCCGAAATTCGTCACTCGTGCAACCATTGACTGATCACCGATCGAAACGATGGTCCCGTTACGAACCCTGTCGCCGACCCGGAGTATGTAATTAAACCCTTTTTCATCTTCAAGGAGCGCAAACTGGTCGAGGTCGCCCTTGATTATGCCGACGAGTTCGACCGCGTTGACGTTGACCATCTCCATTTTGTCGTTGCGGACGAATCTGCCCGACACGAGCGAACGGAACGGATCCTTGCGGTTGAACGCGCTATAGTAGTAGTTGTTCTGGCGGAGCTTCACCTTGTTGGGCGTCTCGCTGACAGCCATTCCCGGTGAAAACGCGACAGCCGAAAAGAGCACGGCGACGCCAACGCCACCGGACACCAACGACCGCACTCTATGAGTCAGTCTGTACTTCTTCATCCTGTACTTCTTCATCTGCGATTCCTCCCAGAAGCGTGTAGGCGCTCAAGGTGAAGTCGGCCTCGACGGTGTTCAAGCTTTTTACCGTCCGGCCCCGGGCTTTCTTGCCTTTACCTTTTAATTCGAAGTGATTCAGTTCGAGCTTCGACACATTGACGATCCGTTGCATGTTGGCCAGGCGGCTCAGAAAAATGCCGACCTGATGATAATTCCCGCGCACCTTGACCCTGACCGGGTGCTCGGAGTAGAACTCCCTCGGCGCTGGCGGCTGCGGCTCGAACAGAGCGAACTGCACTCCCGATTTGTTCCCCGCCGTGGTCACCTGGCGCAGCAGCTCGGGCATTTCCTTCGCTTCGGGAAGGAGTTCCTGGGCGGAGAGCCACTGGTCGTGCAACCGCTGGTACTCCACTTCCAGCCGGGCCAGGTTTCCCACCATTTTCCGGGCCTTTTCGAGTTCGGCGCTGAGTTTTGTGTACTCTTTCTCCATCGCCTCGATCTTGGCCTTGCGCACCGGATAGTTGATCGGCAGGAAACTGGTGCCGAAGTATACGTAGCTGAGAATCACGACGGCCATGACTCCCAACATGGTCTTTTGTACGCGTGGATCTTTCAGATTCATTGGACGCCCCTTCTCGTGACGGCTACTGGAGTAGCTGCGCGTTCAGCGTGAACTGAATCACGCGATGTTCCTCGATGTCTCCCTCTTCGGCGACCTTGAGTGCGGTACGGCCGAACCGTTTCGATTTATCGAGATTGTTCATCAAATCGGCGATAATATAGTTGGAGAAAGTCACACCTTCTATTTCGATGTTCGTTCCGCCCTGCTCGGAAACCGTCGTCAACCAGCAGTTCGCAGGTATGCTGATGCTCAGTTCGTTCATCATCTGAACACGCAGATAGCGGTCGCGGTCGAGTGATGCGATGATACCCAGCCGGCGGTTGACTTCTTCGCGCTCCTTGGTAAGCTTGCGGATTTTCGACAGCTGGGGAGCCAGACGAGCCGATTCTTCTTTGGCCTCGGTAATCTTGTTCTCGAGCTCACCCATCTTCTTCATCTGGAGAGCCGAGACAGAGGCCACGACACCCGCGTACAGGACGAGGACGGCGACCGCCCACACCATCACGCCGCCAGATATCGAAGGAAGACTGATCTTCCTGCGGCTTTTTTTGCGTTCCTGCGGGAGTAGATTGATCCTGATCATTATTCACCCTCCCTCCTGAGCGCGAGGCCCAGGGCGACGGTAAGAAGCGGTCCTACCCTTTCCATGTCGTCACCGGCGTCCTCGAACAGGTTGTCGGCACGCCCGATTTCGCTGATCGCGTCATTGACCTTGAATTCGATGTCGTGTTTTTCGGAGAGGATATCCTTGAGGCCGGGGATGCGCGCACCGCCACCGCTGAGGATGACCTGATCGATCTGCTCGGCGTCACCGGCGGTCTTGAGGAATGACAACGACCGCTCGATACCCATCGAAATTTCGTCGGCGGCTTCGGCAATAATAGAGTGGAAGCGCTCCTCGTCCTCGATCTCCGCTTCGCCGGAGAGCATCGCGTCGGCTTCCTCGAAGTCAACGCCGATACTGCGCTGGATCGCCTCGATGAAGACGTTGCTGCCCACGCTCAGGTCGCGCGTGAAGTACGGAATGTTGTTCTGAACGATGTTGATGTTGGTCACGTCGGAGCCGATGTTTACCAACCCTGTCACCAACCCGCCTTCTCCCAGCCTCCCCGGCTCGATCGCGTTCTGGACGGCGAACGAGTCGACATCGATGATTCTGGGATCCAGTCCGGCATCGCGGACGATGTCGGCGTGGGCGTTGACCATTTCTTTCTTGGCCGCGACCAGCAGAATCTCCATCTGATTCGCGCCGACGTCTTCCTTGAGGACCTGGAAGTCGAGACAAACATCGTCGATATCAAATGGCACGTGCTGCTCTGCTTCCCAGAAAATCGCTTCTTTGGCGTCGTCGGGGTTCATCTTGTCCATTACGACTTTTTTGACGATGACGGCTCGCCCGGAGACCGCGGTGATGACCTCTTTCTGGGAGATCCCCGCCTTCGTCATGCACTCCTGGATCCCTTCGATCACCAGACTCTGGTCCATCATCTCGCCTTCGACGATCGCTTCTGGCGGAAGCTTGATGATGCCGTACCTGGTCAATACCGGTTCGCCCTTCGAGTGGTCGACTTCGACCACCTTGATCAGGCTGGATCCGATATCCAGGCCGACCGACGATTTGCTCTTCTTTGAAAACAGCTTCATTTTTCACCAGCCTTGGGTAGCATGTGGACGCGTTGTCCGGTGCTTGCCTTGACTTCCGATTTCAGATAGACGATTTCTGTAATTTCAACGTTTGTAATGCCTAGCCGGGGGGTCCATCGCAACAAATATGCCAGCAAAATACCGGAGGCGGACTGGTAGCGCCAAATGACAACGCATTATTTCTTATAAGGTTACAAGAATCATCTCTATGGCGGGTGGCGGCCCCGCCCATCCGCCTCCCATCGGTGTCACGCGCTTTGCAATCTGCATCTCCTCGATGCAATACCGTCTTGATTTGAGTTCTCTGGAGCAAAATAAGCGAAGATCAGGGCCGGGCCACGCCGAGGTAGAGGTCGAGAAGTTGCTCCCCGGCGAACATCATCAGGCAGGCCGCCGGCGCCAGAAACGACCCGAACGCCACCGCGGTTTTGCCGTGACCGTCCGAGCGCATGAGCCACACGCCGTAGAGGCTGCCGAAGAGCGCCGCGACAAAGAGGACGGGTAGAATCATTTTCCAGCCCAGGAATGCGCCGATCATCGCCATCAGCTTGACGTCACCACCGCCCATACCATCGACTTTGCGTACCGCCTTATAAAGGAGGGCGATCGCCAGGATCACACCGGC
>CBDUWU010000208.1:0-6468 GCA_965371015.1 uncultured bacterium
GCCGCGCATACGCGCGGCCCCGCCTTGTTTGTTGTAAAATAACGAGTTATGCGATATTCTGCTTCTCCCGCCGCGCCACGATTCGAAGCGACAAACCCACGTTCTCCGCATACGGAAGCCACAAACCACCTATTGAAACGATGAGCGACAATATGGTATAATTGGGTATCTCAATCAGTCATGGGCCAACAACAATGCTTTTACATCTCAGGAGACAGGCCATGATGAAGTACCTGGTAGTCCTTTCCGGACTGCTTTTTCTGCTCACGGGGTCCGCGTTCGCGGACACTTCCACCCGGTACGTAGGACAGTATGGCGTCTCGGTGACCGGTGTGCGTCACCGCAAGAACTTGCGTCATCTGCTCCTGGCCGGAAATCTTAAAGGCGACAAAAAGAAAGTCTACAAGGAGTTCGGATTCACCCCGCATCGGCTGCGGATGTCCGCCGCCGGCGTGAGGACCGAGCGCTGGCAGTACCTCGAAGAGGGCCTCGAGTTTGTGTTCGACATGGACGGCATGTTGATCGACGAGCGCGAGATCCCCGTCGAGAATCGGCGAGAAGGCATTATTCGCTGACGCACGGGAGCATGTGCGGTTGGTAACTACCTGCGCGGGTAACTTTACTCTGCAGGCGGGACAAAGAGGCCCTAACTACCTAGTCCGGGCCTCTTTGTTTATGCCACGGCGGGCGGCTGGTATGCTTCGGCGAGGGACAAAATCCCCCAAGACCCGGCTTGACAATTTGGCCGCAAATTGGTTATTTTAAAGTGTTTATAATCAACTTTGAGACATCCATGTCGTTCCCCAAGGAGTCATTATGGCGGATTCAACCCACGCCTCGACCGACATCAACGTGCATCCCGCCGAGGTCCTGGACACGATCCGGAAGTTCATGCTGGTCGACGGTTTTCCGATCGTCGTCGACCTGGAGAACAGCCGCGGTTGTCGGCTCAAGGACAAGGCGGACGGTCGCGAGTATCTGGATTTCTTTCAGTTCTTCGCGTCGATGCCCCTCGGATTCAATCATCCCAAAATGTTCGACGACGCATTCAGGCAGAAACTCCTCGCGGCCGCGATCAACAAGCCGTCGAATTCCGATTTTTACGCCCAGCAGATGGCCAACTTCGTCGAGACCATGGGACGGTATGCGATCCCCGACGAGTTCAAACACATGTTCTTCATCGAAGGTGGCGCGCTCGCCGTCGAGAATACGATGAAGGCGGCGTTCGACTGGAAGGTGCAGAAGAATTTTGCCAAAGGTCACAAGCATCCCGTGGGCTCGCAGGTGATCCACTTCGAGGGCGCATTTCACGGTCGCTCGGGCTACACCATGTCGATCACCAATACCGACCCGACCAAGGTCAAATGGTTCCCGAAGTTCGACTGGCCGCGCGTCTCGACTCCGATGATCACCTTTCCGCTGGAAGACCACCTCGACGATGTCACTGCACTGGAAGAGAAGGCCAAAGCAGAGATCAACGCGGCCATCAAGGAGCACGGCGACGACATCGCCGCCCTGATCGTCGAGCCCATCCAGGGCGAGGGCGGGGACCGGCACTTCCGGCCCGAGTTCATGAGCTATCTGCGCGAGGTCACGCTCGAGAACGACATCATCTTCATTCTCGACGAAATACAGACGGGGGTCGGCCTGACGGGCAAGTTCTGGGCTTACCAGCATACCGACATCACGCCGGACATCATTGCGTTCGGCAAGAAGATGCAGGTCTGCGGCCTCCTCGCGACCGACCGTCTCGACGAAGTCGACAGCGTGTTCAAGGTGCCCAGCCGGATCAACTCGACGTGGGGCGGTAACCTCACCGACATGGTGAGGGCCACGCGTTACCTCGAGGTCATCGAGGAGGACAACCTGGTCGAGAACGCGCGCGTGATGGGCGACTATCTCCTCGAAAAGCTCCGCGAACTCGGCGGTCTTTACGAGGGAATCGTCACCAACGCCCGCGGCGCCGGACTGATGTGTGCGTTCGATCTCCCGGACGGAGACGTGCGGGGCAATTTCCTGTCCACCGCCAAGAAGAACGGCATGCTGGTGATCGGTTGCGGCGATCGTACCGTCCGCTTCCGTCCGCCGCTCTGCATGACGCGGGACGTGGTCGACGAGGCGATCGACATCGCCACGAAAACACTCGACGAGATCAAGGGCTGAACGACCGGCCCCGGATCACTCGAGTCATTGTCGGGGCGTCCCCCCCCCGCTCCGAGACGGGGGGGACGCCATTTTTATACTGACATAACCGTTGCGGCCGCGCTCACAATGCCGTAACCTCTTGCCAACATGTCCGATCTCGTATTTGCAAACGTGAGAAAGGTTTTCGCGGGCGGGGTGACCGCCGTCGACGACTTTTCGCTGTCGATCCCCAGCCCGACGATGACGGTCCTGGTGGGCCCGTCCGGGTGCGGCAAGACGACACTGCTGAGATTGATCGCCGGGCTCGACCGGCCCACGTCGGGAGAGATCCACCTCGGCGATACCCGCCTGGACACGCTCACCCCCAAAGACCGCGACATCGCGATGGTGTTCCAGAGCTACGCCCTCTATCCGCACATGACCGTGGCGCAGAACCTCTCGTTCGGTCTGCGGCTGCGCAAGACGCCGAAGGAACGCGTGCGGGAGCGCGTGGCCGAGGTGGCTCGCACGCTCGAGATCGACGGACTGCTCGATCGCCGTCCGGGGGAGTTGTCCGGCGGACAGCGGCAGCGGGTAGCGCTCGGAAGGGCGATCATCCGCCAGCCGCGCGTGTTCCTCTTCGACGAGCCGTTGTCCAACCTCGACGCCCGGCTGCGCAGCGAAATGCGCGCGATGATCAAGCGGCTCTACCACCAGCTGCAGGTGACCTCCATTTACGTCACCCACGACCAGGTCGAGGCGATGACGATCGGCGAACAGCTCGTCGTGATGAACGAGGGGCGCATTCACCAGGTCGGTCCTCCGGATCAGTGCTACCGGCGGCCGGTCGACCGTTTCGTCGCGTCGTTCCTCGGCAGCCCGTCGATGAATTTTCTCGAGGGTAGTGTTGGCCCGGGCGATGGCGAGATCAGCGTCGGCGACCGAGCGCTCGAGCTCCCGTCCGGGGCCGCAGGGACGCCCGGGGTAGCGTCGGGGAGCGCGGTGACGGTGGGCATCCGGCCGGAGCACATCGCGCCGGCCCCGCCGCCCGACGCCGGCGAACGGGAAGTGCTCCGGCTCGACGGACGGATCACGCTCGAGGAACCTCTGGGACACGAAGTCCTCACCCACGTCGAGGTCGGCGGCGACGAGTTGGTGGCGCGCGGCGCGGGACGCTTTGCGGCCGACGGCGACGGCAAGACGGAACTTTTTATCGAAACCCGGCATCTGCATTTTTTCTCGGGGGACGATGGCGTCCGAATCGGGGGTTCGGGCGATTTATAAATGAAATCTTTTATCCTGTTGTTGAATAAGGTATTTAGATCGCCGAACGTCGAAGGGCGGGAGTCGGAGGAGGCGTATTCGCGCTGGGAACACCACTGGGGTCTGGAAACGGCCACCCGATATCTGGAACCTCGAGGCGACCTCGATGGTAAAAAGGTGCTGGACGTCGGTTGCGGCCTCGGCGGCAAGACGGTAGCATATCGGGAGCGAGGGGCGGGAGCCGTGTTCGGCGCCGACATTCTGGAGGCGAACGCTGCGGCCAGCCGGGACTTTGCAGTGGAGAGCGGGGTGGACGACCGGACGGCGTTTCTCGTCGGTGATGCGGCGTTGTTGCCGTTCGGGGATGGTTCGTTCGACACGGTGGTGGCGAACGACGCGATGGAGCATTTTTCACGCCCTGCGGAGGCGCTGGATGAAATCCGGCGGGTCACCCGCAGGGGCGGCGCCATATGGATTTTTTTTACTCCTCACTTTTCCCCTTTGGGTTCGCACTTGTATGATTATATATACACGCCGTGGTGCCATCTGGTTTTCACGCGCCGGGCGATCGAAGGGGCGATCGGGGATGTTCTGCGAGAGCGGATGACCGGCCAGAGCTGGGACGAAATTGAGAAACGGCGGCTCGAGATCATGAGATCCTACGACGAGGACCTAAACCATATGAGCATCCGTCGTTTTCTGGGGATCGTGGGCAGGATACCGTCTCTCGCCGTGACGATGCTCGAACTGCGGCCGGCGAAATTCCGGAAGCTCGCGCCGCTGACGCGCGTGCCGATCGTCCGGGAACTCGTGACCGGGTTCGTGGTTTGCCGTCTCGAAAAGGTGGTTTCATAGGGTGACTGCAATGACGGGCATTCAGGCGCCGAAAGACCGCACGCTGTTGTGGGGGTTCGTCGTGTCCGTGCTCCTGCACGGGGTGTTTCTGGTACCCGGGGTGAGGGACATATTCGAGGAATTTGACTTCGAAATCCCCACCGAGATCCCGATCGTTCCGATGGAATTCGTCCTGGTCTCGCCGCCGGAAACCCCCACGCCGTCGAACAACGTCAGCAAGTACCTCTCGACCGTTTCCTCGGCGGCGAGCGATGTCGTGGAGTCGGAACAGCGGAGTGACGTGCCCCACGGCGAGGGGGAGGTGCCGATTCCGGATCATGCGTCGAGGGCCGAGGGTGCCGAAGGCGGGGGCCAGAGTGAAGTGCCCCCGTTGCCGGAGGAAACGACCGATCTGGGCGACGCGTTGAGAAAGGCCAAATACATCGAACAGCACAGCCCCCGCCGCGAGGAGTCGATGCCCGAGCAGATCCCGGATTTCAGCAACCCTGGGTCCGCGATGGCTTCGCTGGGCGGGATCTCGATCAACACGACGGCGTGGGACTTTGCGCCCTACCTGCTCGACCTGAAACACCGGGTCAAGCAGCACTGGATACCGCCGCTGGCGTTCACGGCATTGGGCGCGATCCACGGATACACCGTGGTGTTGTTCAGGATCTACCCCGACGGGCGCATGCAGGCGATGGAGGTCATCGACCAGGATGGCCACAAATCGCTCCACCGGGCGAGCGTCAACGCCATCAAGGGGGCGGCGCCGTTTGGTTCGTTGCCCGACGATTTTCCCGAGGACTATCTGGAAGTCAAGTTCGGTTTCTATTATCTTTTGCCGGGTGACGCCGAGCGTTATTTCCGGAAGACACAACAGTAGATCGAAAGGAGCAGACGCCGATGTGGGCGATCTTCGTCAAGGGTGGACCGATCATGATACCGCTGGTTATTCTCTCCGTGCTGGGGGCCGCGGTAATCGTCGAAAAACTCATTACTCTGCGGGTCTCGCGGGTGATTCAGCGTGATATAGTAAACACGATCGATTCGGTGAACACTCGTTCAGACATTCCCATGGCCATCAAGATCTGCGAAAAGTACAACACACCTTTCGCCAATATAATTCGTACGGGGCTCGAGGAGGCGGATGAACCGATGTCCATCATACGCCAGGCGATGGAAGATGCGGGGCGCCGCGAGACCAAACGTCTCGAGCGCTACCTGGTGCTGCTGGAAACGACGGCGGCGGCCAGCCCGCTGCTCGGGCTCCTGGGGACGGTTCTCGGCATGATCAATGTGTTTTCGGTGATCAGCATCGCCGGCGTGGGGCAGGCGGGACTCCTGTCCGGCGGTATCGCGCAGGCGCTGATCACGACGGCGTACGGCCTGTCGATCGGCATCCCGGCGCTCGTTGCCTACAACTTGCTCGACAAGCGGGTCGATACGCTCGTCGTCAGGATCGATACTTATGCGCATCAATTGCTCAAGCAGCTGGTACTGATGAACGAACAAGCCGGCGTACGGCAGCGGACCTGAGAGCGGGAGACGGAGACGAACAGTTATGGAAATGCGTACCGGCAGAAGAAAACGCTCGCTGATACTGAACCTCGCGCCTCTGATCGATGTTTTGTTTCTGCTGCTGATATTCTTCATGATATCGACGACGTTTTTGAGCCAGCCGGCCATCAAGCTCGAGCTGCCGGAGGCGGAGCACGCGGATAATATCCGGCAGACGCCGTTGGTGGTGTACATTGACCCGTCCGGCCGCGTTTACCTCAACGACGAGCCGATCGAGATTCAGCTCCTGACCGAAGCGCTACGCAGGAGGCTGGTCGACGCCACCGAGAAATCGGTGGTTTTCAACGCCGATTCGAGGGTGTCCCACGGGAAGGTGGTGGAGATCCTCGACGTCATCAAGGGCGCCGGGGTCCGGAAGCTCTCATTCGGGACCCGCCCCCCAGACTAGCCCCGGTTGCTCCCCGGGCCCTCCCGGCCCCCCGGGGGGAGGTGGCAGTATCAGTGGAGGGCCGCCCATGGGGACATTGATCCAAGGGCCTTCCCAATGGCTGCCGGGGACGAAGGGGTAGTGCCCGCCTACACCAGCGTCGCCGGCCCCAACGTCGCAATGCCTTGGCTGAATCCTTCGACTGGGATGTCGTCCTCTTCGGCGAGCTCGTGCTTGCAGAATACAGCCGCGTTGTACGGATCGTAATTCACGATCTCGATTTTGTGCTCTTCGGCGAT
>CBDUWU010000209.1:0-6457 GCA_965371015.1 uncultured bacterium
GGATACAAACAGAAGGAACGCCCCAGAAAATACAAAGACTTCACCAACGACCGCCGCCCCGCCCGGCGCAAGATGCCGGCCCCGACGCCCCGGCCCAGGCCCGACTACGACCCTCCACCCGTGATTTACCATGAGCCGGTGGTGATCATTCACCCTCCCATCTACGACGAGATCTGGTACGGCCCGCCGTACTACGAGGAAACTTACTACGGGGCACCATACGTCGAAACACAGCCATCGAGCAACGCCGTCGAAACGGCAAGCCTCCTGTTCGCCGCCACCTCGGTGGCGATCAACTACGCTTTCATCCGCAAGGGTCAGATCGGCGAGATCGCCGCCGGCGCCGGGTTTGTATTCGGCCTTGCCTCGCTGGCCACGGCCTCAAAGCCGAACGCGCGGCACCCGATACTAGGGTACCTTCTCGGCGGCGCCTCGATCGCATTTGCCGTGTGGAATCTCTCCGGAGGGATGGACACCTTGCACACCTGGGACCACGAACCCGTCTACGCCGACGCCCCCTACCCGTCCGTTGCCCCCGCCGGCATGGTGGCGGGCTGGTCCTTCACTTTCTGATCTTTATTGCGATAGAGTTTTTCGGGCGTATCCGGTCATCTCGTGGTCGGGATGAAGGGCGATGAACTTCTCCAGGCAGGCTCTCGCCTCGCTCTCGCGCCCCAGGTCGAACAGCACCAGACCGGTGTTGAAAAGCGCAGCCGGCGACTCCGGGTCGACGTCGAGAACGCGGAGATACATTTCCAGCGCGTCGGCGGGCCGACCGGAAAACCCCAGCAGGATTCCCGCGTCGAGGCAGATCCCGACATCGCCGGGGTCGCTCGTCAACAGCCGGTCGGCTTCAGCGAACACCGGCGCGTAAATGCCCGCCAGGTCATCGCCGCACCCGAGCCGCCCCATCCTTTGCCCGACTTCCTGCCAGTACTGGAAGTCCCCCGGCCTGCGCGCCGCCAGCCACTCCAGCTGAGGCACCGCCTCTCTGCATCGCCTGGCATCCAGCAGCACCTGGACATACCGTTCGCGGTAATCGGCCTTGTTCGGGCGCAGTTCGACGGCGCGACCGATGAACTGCGTGGCGGTTTCGGTGTGCCCGTTGGAAGCGTAGAGAACGCCCAGCAGGAAGTACGCGTTGACGTTCGCGGGATTGGCCTTCAGCGCCCGTTTGAACCACGATTCCGCGTCGGCGGGCCGCCCCCGGCGCATGTAGTAGTTGGCCACGACGACCTCTGTCTTCCCGGCTCCCAGGGGCAGCGTCTTGAATCGTTCCAGCGCAACCGCCTCCGAGTGATTGACCGCTACCCAGGGCGCCAGATGCACGAGCGACAGGACCAGCGCGAAGGCGAGCAACCGCCGCGTATAGTGCGGCGTCGCGGTGTGGGATACGACGAGATACACGGCGGCCGCGCAGAAACACACTCCCGCGGCGGCGAATAAATCCCAGTCGCGGCCATATCCGAGCAGCGGTTCCGAAGTGGCGAAGCTGCCGACCAGATAGACTCCGGCGGCGAGCAGGAGGAATCCCGCCACCGGGTCACGGAGCCATCGGCGTCCCGCCCCCAGGGCGAACAACAGCGCAGGTACGAAAAGAAACGCGGACAGCGGACCAATCAGAAACTGTTCGTTGAAAAAATCGCGCAGATGCGTGGCGGAAAAGAAATAGGACCACCCGGCGCCCCCCCCCTGCGTCTCGCGGGCCACGCCGAAAAGCTGGACGACACCCCCCCAGAGCGTGAATCCCGGAGACAATCGCCCTAATAACCAGTCGAGAAACAGCACGCCGGCGGCAAACGCGGCCAGGCCCGCCGCGGTATCGACACGCCGGTCGCTCCGCGTCAGCCCCGTGACGACGATGAAAACGAACGAGGGCAGCAGCAGGACCGCGGACAGGTGGACGCCCATGGCCACAACGAGTGCCACGGCGGCGGCGGCGAGGGGCAGACGTCTCTGCACAACCCATACCGAGGCGAGCAGATACAGAATAATGGCGAGCGCGTGGTAAGTGTAGTTTTCGACATAGCCGAAGAACATCACCGCGTAGCCCTGTGTGAGAATCACGAGCGTGGCCAGCAGCGCAGTCAGGTCGTCACGGCCGGCACGCCTTGCAAAACAGCGTCCGAGCGCAAACGCGGCCGGTACGAACATAACACCGGCGACGATACTCCCCAGCGCGACGGTGCGGTGCGCCACCACTGTGGGGATCGCAACGTCACCACCGAGTGTTCCTCCGAATGTCCCGTACACGAACTGCTGGATCCACATTGCCAGCGGCTGGCGTGGATGGAACGACTGCCCCTCGGGGAGGTTGATCGTGAGCGGCAGGCCGTCGCCGAGTAGTGTTTGCTGGGAACGAAACCACCAGAACAAAACGGCGCAGACGGCCGCCAGAGCGGCGGCTGTCCACGCCGGTATCGAGAATTCCGGGGCGGACCGGGCGCTGCCCGACCGATGCCAGCCCCTGAACAGAAACATTGCGGCGGCACCCGCGACGAGAATCCATCCCCACCACATGGCAGCGCGCGGCACAAAGGCAAAGAGGTGGAATCCCCAGAACGAGTATCGCAGCGGCCCCAGAGCGGCCAGTTCCAACACCAGCCCCGCGGCGGCAATACTGAGCAGTACCGCCCGGTAATAGCCGGCCGCCCTCATTCGACTATCTTTCTTTCACGTATCGCGCGATTGCCTTGAACTGGGCGTCTCCGTCGAGTTCGGCCTGGTGGAGGACCATCTCGGCCTTGCCACTGCCCAGGAACCGCCCCCCGCGGAACGGATGGAGCGACATCTCACGTCCCCTGCCGGACGTGATCCAGCGATACATCGTCGCCAGCGTGAACCCGGTTATCCCCATCGCTTCCCCGGCCGCCGACTCCGGGAACACCCGTTCCCGTTCATCCTCCGGCAGCGCATCGAACAACTCCGCGCTCGAGACATAATACACGTTGAGGTCGATACCATCCTTCTCGAGCAACGGCATCGCCTGCTCGACGAACGCGTATGCCACCTCGCTACCCTGCAACACGACGGTGCCGTCGCCTTTGCCCTCTGCCTTTTTGAGCAGGTAAACGCCCTTTGCCGTGTCCGCCACCGGAGCCAGCCCGAGCGTCCTCCGGTCGAGAATCTTTTCTCCGGGCCGCGTAACGAACGGCGCGATCACACACGGCCGGTTGACCAGAGCCGCGGTGAACAGTGGCCACACTTCCTGCGGATCCCACGGAGTCAGCGTCGCCATCGTACCAGCGGGAAAGTTTTCCTGGAGCAACTGGAGAGGTTGCGGGTCGGCGTGCGTCGGGCCGTCTTCACCCGTCTTGACGCCGACGTGGGCACAGATCAGGACCATCGGCCGGTAAGGCGCTCCATCGACTTCGTTCCGTGCCTGGTTGCCGATCGCGTGCAGGCGGGCAGGCACGTGACCGAGGGCGGCAATGAACGCGCCGTAGGAAGACCCGGTGCCGATGTGACGGCCGTAACCCGACATCCCGGCAAACACGCCCATCATCGCGTCCTCGCAGATGCCACCCATCGAAAGGATCCGCGAACCCGGATTCGTCTCGCTGTTGTAGTATCCTTCGGGAAAACCGTCCCCTGTTTTCAACACGCTCGTCGATCCCAGCAGGTCCGCCGCGGCGGCGAACAACGCACCTCCACTGGCTTTGTTGTAGTAACTCAAGACTTTGCCGAGCTCGCCCCGGAGCGTCGTCGAATTGCCCGGCTCGAGCCGCAGCGATTCGGGGACCGTCTCCCCCGCCCCGGCGGCGGCGGTGAACACCTTTTCGACGTCCGGCGCGCCGGCGCGGGGCTTGCGCGCGCGTTTGTCGAGCCGGTCGCGCGACGCGACCAGACGCGAGGACAGCTCCTGCACCATCGCGTCGCTCTTTTCGATCGCGGATCGCACGACCTGGAGCCCCTCCCAGTAGCACTCTTCTATAACATCCGTGTTGGCCCCGCCTCCGCAGCGCTGGCAGTCGTCTTCACAAGTCGACAGCGACCCGCCGGTCATTTCCAGCAACGGTGCCACCGCGTCGTAAAATCCGTCGGTGCAGAGTTTGTGACCCGCGCCATGCGAAGCCCTGCCCTCGATACCGTACTTCCAGCCCTTGGTCGTGCGGTAGACGATCGCCGTGGGCTGCCCGTTTTCGATCTGGAGAGCCCGCTGCTGGGCGGCGATGACCTGTTGAAAATCGCGGCCGTTCCCAACCATGATGACGTTCCAGTCGTGGAGATACGCGAATTCGGCCGGCGTCCACTGGACATAATCGCCGGGCGTTTCGCCGTCGCGGCAAACGTGGTTGGAATCGATCGACGCCTGGTTCCAGTCGATGTGCATCACGGCGTTACCGACCGCGGCCGTACCCGCGGCGGCCATCGCTTCGGCGACGCGTCCCGGCGTCATGCCGCCTTCACCCTCGACGATGTGAACATAGGGCGGGTTGCCGGCGTAGTAATCCAGCGCGCCGTAGGCGAGCCCCAGCGAACTCGTCACGCCCACGCCGGACGCTCCCGTCGACAGCTTGACAAAGGGCGTTGTCGGCGTCGGGTGGCCGTCGAGCGCCTTGGACTTGAACTTGTTGAACAGAGCCGCCGTCGACGTCGGGTTACGGCGGAAGCCGAGGAGGTCTTCGAGGCGAAGCTGGTTCTTTTCGTCCGTGGCGAGTAGATCGGCGGCACCGGCACGCGCGATCTCGTTGCGCAGCGCCCAGAGGCCGTAGAGGCCGAGCGCCTTGTGGCCCGCCGCGTAGGAGATCATGTCGGCGTCGTCACGCGCCGGGTTGGCCAGATCGTAGTCCGCAGTGTTGAACATGAGGCCGGTTACGAACCGGCCCGAAGAGATGGATCCCCCCGGGTGGCCGGACATCGGAACGTAGTTGTACATCAGCGCGCACAGGGACCGGTAAATTTGATCGAATGTCTCGAAACTGACGACCTGATCGTCCGTCAGCGGCCTGTCGCCCTTCTTCAGTTCTTCTGAAATATCGATATAAATGCCCCGTCTGGGCCCAAAGGCCAGTGCCATGTCGTTCTCCTTTACATATCGAGATATCGCGATGGTGATTCAACCGACGGCGGCCGCCGTCGCGCGTGCGCCGCGGCCGGCACGGTTCGAAATAGTATTGAGTTCGTTCGAATGCAGTTTCCGTCGGTGCGTTTTCGCACCCGCTCCGTGTCCTATTATCCACCCATCTACGGTCCGATTCAATACATTCCGCCGCCTTTTGTGCCGCCGATATTCGCCCGTTCTGCTTCCCCGCTTGTGGCGCTACAATCCAATAGGTATGATACGGAGATTAAAACGTTGTGGCCGCGCCGTGCGGCCGGATTTCTTCAGGAGCCAGTCATGCGAAAGTGGATATTCCCGGCGGTTCTGGCGGTGTTCCTGGCCGTCGCGGCCGGCGCCGTCTGGTATGCGCTGCGACCGCCTGCGCGCCGGGCAGTGTTCCTCATCGTCATCGATACGCTGCGCGCGGACCGCTTGTCGAGTTATGGATACGCCGCCAACTCGACGGACAACATTTCCTCGCTGGCTAACCGCGGCGTCCTGTTCGAAGACGCCCAGGCCAACGCCAGCTGGACGGTCCCCAGCATGGGGAGCCTCTTGACATCGTTGTACCCGGGCGAACTCGGACTCGTAGAAGAACCGGCCGCCCCCGGCGAGGAATTCGACTGGAACGAGCGGCGCGAACAGATCCGCTACACACTCACACTCTCGACGACGACGCTGGCAGAGGTCTTCGACGGCGCGGGGTTTTACACCGCCGGTTTCGTCAACCAGCCCGCGCTCAACAACCGCGACGGTTTTGTCCAGGGATTCGACGAATGGTTCTATCCCGCCGGGTCGGATTCCGTCATCCGCCGCAACCCGCGGATCCCGCTCCTCGACGACACACTCACCCGAAAACGCGTGACACTGTGGGACGACGTCGACCGGACAGACTCGGCGCTGGTCGGGTCGTTCGAAGAGTGGCTCTCGTCGGCGCCGACGGGAGACCTGTTCGCATGGGTACATCTTCTCTCCCCCCACAGGCCTTACGCCCCTCCCCCTGAATTCGCACCCGGCCGGCGGGCTTCGTCGACGCGGAGCCTGAACATCAACTCCGACAACTACGACGGCGAAGTCAGGTACACCGACCACCTCGTCGGCAGGTTACTCGGAGCGATCGATGCTCACGTCGGCCTGGACCATTCGATCGTCATTCTGACATCAGACCACGGTGAAGAATTCGAAGAGCACGGAATGACGGACCACGGCCACAGCCTCCATCGCGAAATCGTGCACGTTCCGCTGATCATTTCGGCGCCGGGGCTGCCCCCGGGAGAGCGCGTCGATTCGCCCGTCCGGCTGATCGATGTGTTTCCCACGGCTCTGTCGCTTTGCGGGCTGTCCGGGCTGGCGCCGACGGAGATCCGCGGAACGGACCTCGTGCCGTTCGCAGGCGGGCGGGAAAAAGCCCTG
>CBDUWU010000210.1:0-6332 GCA_965371015.1 uncultured bacterium
CCGTTGATGGAGGCCGTACATGGAAGTTGAGCGGCTGGGGGCCGACCTTCCTCAAGAACGCTGGTTATGCGGATTTGAACACAGCGGTTGTTGTGGGAAACAACTGGACGGTGCTTCGGACAGCTGATGGCGGGCAAACATGGACGTCACCATTGGACAAGGACGACTTCGAGTACAGCGCCGGTTTCAGAGCAGTGAGCTTTGTTGACTCCAGAACCGGCTGGATTGCCGGGGGCTACGACAAAATATTCAGAACCCTGGATGGCGGAGTGACGTGGGAACGCCAGCGATGTGGTGCATCGAGCGATCATATCTACGATGTTTGCTTTACGGATGCAAATACAGGGACCCTCGCAACCAGCCGATCCATTATTCGGACGGAAGACGGCGGACTCACGTGGACCAGGCAGAAAGACAGGATGGAACAGGTGCTTCTTGGTGTGAGTTTTGTCGATGCCAACACGGGAGTCATAGTGGGAGCCGACGGGCTGATCATGGGGACCACCGACGGTGGCACGACGTGGAAGACACAGCACAAATCACCAGATGACACAATCCAGCTCTGGGACGTCTGTCTGACAGACGCATACACCGGCACGGTCGTCGGCTCCGGCGGCAGGATTCTGAGGTCTGTCGATGGAGGCGACACCTGGATCGAGCAATCGAGCGGCACGGACCAGCGCCTGCGCGGTGTCGCTTTTGTCAACGCTGACACGGGAATGGTCGTCGGCAGTAACAACGTCATTCTTCGAACGAGCAACGGAGGTCAGAATTGGACGGCGCTCAGATTCTGGACGAGTCTCGATCCATCCGACTAGAGGTACGATTTTTTGACTCGACATCTCTTAACGCCACAATAGGGGAGGATTCCCATGCGGATATTTTTGGTTATATGTGCATTGACGCTGATTCTGCTGAGCTGCGATTCGGTCGATCGCCCTGAGGAGATCGAAAACGGCGTTGATATCGATGCCGCCAGGCAATCCATGCCGCTCCCGCGAAAGCAGCTCGGCGCGGGCCCCTTTCTCGAGATCACCGTTCCGGCTTGCTCTGGTCTTCAGCCTGCGCTCGTATTCCCGATATCAACGTTCGAGTGGCAGACGATCGTGGGTGTCGAAGATCCCGATTCAGTGCGCTGGATCATGGTGAACACGAACCAGTTCAATGATGACTGGAACGAGGCGCTGAACTTCGTACGCGACAATCCCGATACGCCGCAGTGGCATCCGTGGACAGTGTACGATCCAGCCGGCGATATCGGAACCGGGTGGATGACTCCGCCTACGGAATACGGTTCGTTCGTCTTCGCCATTCACGGCTGGGAAGCGGACAGTACGGCATCTCAGGACTTTGACTGGGAGCGAAACGCGGTGAGGGTTCGTGTGGCTAACAGATCGACCGGGCCTCTCGTCCGGCTGACCAGTGACTTCATGGCCCCCGTCGTAAGCGCGCATACCAATACCCCGATAACGGTGGTGGAACTGTCCGGAGGAACTCCCGTCCCTTTTTGCTGGACCTGGGACGCGTCCGCCTACTGCGGAGTCGTCGAAGCATACCGATACGGCTGGGATATCGTCGATCTGGACGATGAGTCGCAGTGGGAATCGGGGTTCACGCCCTTGGACGGGAGTGAGAAATGCTCGGCGACGCGTACGTTTCTCTTCGGCACGCACACCTTTCACCTGGAGGTGGTCGACAACAGTGGTCTCGCGACGCGGATTCCGATCAAGATCAATGTTTCACCTGCGCACATCAATCTACCCCTCGATATCCGGCCGGCTTCCTGCACGAATCCGCTCAACCCCAGGTCGAACGGAGTATTGGGCGTCTCACTCCTCGGGGCGGAGGGTTTTGACGTATGGGACGTCGATATGTCGACGCTTGCGCTGTACGACGCCGATATGGCCGTGCAAGGTGTGAAGCCGGGCCGGAGCTCCATTAAGGACGTGACGACGGCACCAGATGGCGGCGTCGACTGCGAATGCCCGGGAAATGACGCCGACGGGTTCGACGACCTCCACCTCAAGTTTTCCATGGAGGACATCGCCGGACTGGTCGAAGGAGCCGCGATGGGAGATGTGGTACAACTCGCCCTCGTCGGTCTGTTGAATAATGGAACACCTTTCATGGCGGTGGACTGCGCCCGCATCGTCGGCTTTCAATTCGAGGATGAAGAGCCGCCGGAGACGGGCGATCTTGATACCGGGATTTTTCAAGTCATGAACACATACTTTGTTAATGGCCAGGTCTTTGAGGAGTACATTGACATCAGCGATGCCGTGCCCGACACGGTACCGCACGGAAGCTGGATAAGGATCTTGTACCGGGCGACGCCCGACGCCATGAGCTACTGTCCCGATCCGTTCTACGACTGTATCGGTTTTCAGAAGAACTTCACCTGGAGTTCTTCGCTTTTTCCGGGAGTCGGGGAGACGACGTCCTGGCAACCGGTGCCGCCGGAGGACAACGATCCGTTTACGACGATGGATTCGACAAGTCTGAACGTGGGACCAGTAGAGTACACCGTGAGATTCAGAAGCGCGGATAAGTTCGGAGTGGTGGATCTGACACCCGCCCAGATTCCCATCGTCGGAAACTTCCCGCCGGCGTTGGACGATTTCGGTATCCAGCGTCATGATGGCACCCTCGCGCGCGACGGCGACAGCGTTGTGTGGGACTGGTGGAATCCGGCCAATTTCCATGGAGGTATTGCCGACACGCTCGACTTGTCCGATGCGCCGAACATCTGGGTAGTACGAGAATTCTTCTTTCTGGTAAAAGGATTCGGGAGCGACCACCCGAAGGAGGACTCGAAAGGGGGCGTAAGGAGCTGGTTTTATGGATTCAGCAGGTCCGATGACCCGGCCTTCAATCAGCCTTTTGGAAGGGCGGGGTACTGGGCGGACGGTATCACCGTTAATACAGTCTGTGACACGGTGAAGTTGACGGTCCGATATTCGTATGCGGGCGATCCCGGCGGTCGCCTGGCCTGGGAAGCCCTGCCCGACTGGGTCAATCGGTGGTACGACTTCAATATCCGCGGGAGAGATACAGGTTCCGCCGACACGTTTGATCAGTTCATGTTTGTGAGCGGAGTGAAGACTCGAATCAACACGTACAGCACCGCCGCGTTGGGCCGCGAGACCGAAAAGGGAGCGATGAGTTTCTACCTGTCGATTGTCCGCTGACAATCTTTCAACAGAGGACAAGCATGTCTTGTGTTGGGTGTAGGATATATTGACGGCATTTGGTACTATCCCCGGGTGCCGTTCATATTGATCTCTATCCACCCCAGGGGGAAAGACATGCAACGTTCGTACAGATTCGGCGCCGGAAGGTCGTGGAGACGTGTGCTCGCCGGCACGATACTCTCCGGCCTGAGTTTCGCGATTTTCCTGGGCTTGAGCCACGATCCGGCGCGGGCGCGGGGAGCGCAGGACTGGCCGATACTGCGTCACGACATCCGGGCCACGATTGATCCGGCCCGCACGTGGCTCGAGGTGACGGACGTTATCGAGCTGGCGCGACCGCCGGACCCGTCGCAGCCGTTGTTTCTCCTGCTGCACCGCGACCTGGAGGTCGAGTCCGTCGACATGTCGGGTGCGCCGCTGGTGGTTGACGTGGGCGAAGGTTTCAATCCGCGCCATTTCTGGAAGCGGCCGGACTACGAACGACTCGAGGGTTACGCCGTCGCCAGGGAATTGACGGTTCATCCGCCGGACGGGGGTTGGCCGGACGAGCCGCTCATCGACATTCGATACGCGGGGGCCATCTACGACAGCCTGCGTCCCCCGGAGGTCGCCTACGGCCGGGGGTTCGAGTCGACGACGGGGCTGGTCGGCGAACGGGGCGCCTACCTGGCGGGCGCCACCTTCTGGATTCCGTGGAGTGGAGAAGCTCTTTTCCGTTACCGGTGTGAGGCGATCGTGCCGCCGGGATGGGAGAGCCTGAGCCAGGGCACGTGGGAACAGCGCCGCGTCACCGGGGACGGGCGCGTGGAATCCGTCTGGGTCGTCGACGACCCCATGAACGAGGCCTACCTCATCGCCGGGCCCTACGTGGTGCGCGAGGCGGACCACGGCGACGTGAAGGCGTACACGTTCACGTATGAAAACACGCCCGAAGAACTCTGCCAGACCTACCTAGACGCCACCGGCGGCTATCTCGACCTCTACGAAGAGATGATAGGGCCCTATCCGTTCGACAAGTTCGCGATGGTCGAGAACTGGTGGCAGACGGGTTACGGCATGCCGAGTTTCACCCTCCTGGGTGACCGGGTCATCCGCCTCCCCTTTATCGTCCACACGAGCTACGGTCACGAGATTCTGCACAACTGGTGGGGCAACGGCGTCTTCGTCGACGTCGAAGCGGGCAACTGGTGCGAGGGGCTGACGACGTACCTGGCCGACTACTCGTACAAGGAGCGCGAGAACGTGGCGTCGGCGAGGGACTATCGCTTGAAACAACTCCAGGCCTATCTGGACTACGCGAGCTCGGGAGAGCACGACTTCGCCCTGCGCCGGTTTACCGAGCGGGAGAGCGCGGCCACGCAGGCGGTGGGTTACGGGAAGACGATGATGGTCTTTCACATGACGCGGCAACTTCTCGGGGACGACGTGTTTTTCGATGGCCTGCGCCGGTTCTATGAGGAGAACCTTTTCGAGGAGGCGAGCTGGGACGACATCGTTACCAGTTTCGAGGCCATGTCGGGCCGCTCGCTCGACGCGTGGTTCGAGCAGTGGATCGGCAGACCCGGCGCGCCTGTGCTGTCGGTGGCGAGGAGCGCGGACGGCGACGACGGAGTCACGGTCGAGTTGCGCCAGGAGGAGCCGTTCTTCGACGTCGCCGTGCCCGTCGAGTACGAGGTCGCGGGTGAGGTGCGCTCGCAACTGATTCCGATGAACGCGGCCACATACGAACTGGAACTGCCCCGGGGTACGCGCTGGGTAGCCGTCGACCCGGACTTCCAGATATTCCGGAGACTCCATCGAGGCGAGATTCCCCCGGCGCTGAGCCAGGTCCTCGGCTCCGATTCCACCCTCGCAGTGATCGGCTCGGGGTGCGCACCGGGTGTCGCCGACGCCCTGCGCAAGCTAGCCGCCGGATGGAACGACAATCACGACCAGGTCGTCGTGGAGGAGGCCGACTTCACCGGGCCGAACGGTCGCGGTGTGTGGCTGTTGGGCGACGGCGCTCTGGCGGACAAGTTCTTTGCAGAGACGCGCTCGTTCGGCGATCTGCCGGTGAAGTTTCGAGCGGAAGCATCCGCCGCCGGGCAGACACTCGTGGCCTGCTTCCGCGACGGGGGCTCGGAGGGAATCCCGTGGACGGTCGTACTGCCCGCGGATGCGGCCGTCGTTGAAGCGCTGGGCCGAAAACTCCCGCACTACGGGGGGTACAGCTATCTCGTTTTTGACGGCGAGACCAACGTTGACAAAGGCAACTGGGCAGTGACGAGCTCTCCGCTGCGACTCGACTTGATGGAGGAATAACGATGAACAATATGCGAATTCAATTCGCGGGTCTGTTGATGCTGGCCGGCGTCATCCTTGCCGCCGCTCCGGCGTGGGCGGACGTGGGTGGGGACGTCGCACTGCAACGGGATGTGGAGACGCTCAGCGCCGAGACGTTCGAGGGACGCGGTGTGGGCACGGCGGGACTCGAACGCGCGCTCGACTACCTGGAAAAGCGATTTCAGGAAGCGGGCCTCCGTCCGCTCGGTGTGGATGGCTACCGCCAGTCTTTCGCCGGACCCGGCGGCGCGACGCTGGTCAATCTCATCGGGATGCTGGGAGATTCGAGCGGCGACGAGCACGTGATCGTCGGAGCGCATTACGACCATCTGGGATTGGGTGAACCCGGCGACGCGAACCACGGCAAGCTCCACCCCGGCGCCGACGACAATGCGTCCGGGGTCGCCGTGCTGCTGGAGTGCGCGCGGCGTCTGGCCGCGGAAGGCGAGTTGGCGCACCCGGTCGTGTTCATCGCGTTCTCGGGCGAAGAAATTGGACTGCTGGGCAGCGCCCACTATGTGGAACACCCCGTGTTACCGCTCGGCGGTTGCATCGCCATGGTCAACCTCGATACCGTGGGGCGTCTCTTCGACGGTCCGCTGACCGTGTTCGGCGCCAACACGGCCAGTGGGATGTCGCACGTCCTTCAGGGCATCAACTACGGCTTCAAGTTCGAACTCGAATTGCCCGACGAGGATCCGGGCGGCAGCGATCAGGCGAGCTTCGTACGCAGGGGCGTGCCCGCCGTCCAGATATTCACCGGGCCCCACACCGACTATCACCGCCCGGGAGATACCGCCGACAAGATCGACTACGAGG